>CAIQPV010000572.1 GCA_903873725.1 uncultured Nitrosomonadales bacterium | reverse complement strand
CGTGGATACGCTGACCCAGACTCTGCTCATTTACGCCGACATGATGGGCGGCATCACAGTCAATCAGGATGCCATGCGCAATGCTGCCTTGCAGGGTTATGCCACGGCCACCGATCTGGCCGATTATCTGGTGAAGAAGGGCTTGCCGTTCCGCGACGCGCATGAAGCGGTGGCGCTGTCCGTCCGTTACGCCGTGCAGCGCGGTTGCGATTTGAGCGGCCTCAGGCTGGATGAGTTGCAGCAATTTTCCAGCCTGATCGAAAATGACATCTATGGTGTGCTGACGCTGGAAGGTTCGCTGGCGGCACGCAACCACACCGGAGGTACAGCGCCGCAACAAGTAGAAGCAGCCATTGCACACGCCAGAAAATATCTGGCCGGATAAATTCATTCAACCTATCCATTAGGCCGAAAAGCCGTCATACCGGGCTAATGGATTATCTGGGTTCAATAGGCAAAAAAGATGGGCGATATTTGGATCGCCCAAAAGGAGGAGAGTATGAAAGTTCGGGTGAGACCACCCGGAGCCTAAACACTCGGTTCTAACTATACTTCTCTATTGCCCGGATTCATATAGGCCGAACGGCCTAGATAATTTCCCGTTTTGCCTATATCTTTTTCTCCGCCAGCACTTGCAATTCGCCGCTTTGATACATTTCCGTCATGATGTCCGAGCCGCCGACAAATTCGCCATTGATGTAAAGCTGCGGAATGGTCGGCCAGTTGGCAAAGTCCTTGATACCCTGGCGGATGTCAGGATTAGCCAGCACATCCACGCTGAAAAATTGCTTTATTCCCACCGCATTGAGGATACGCACTGCGTTGGCGGAAAATCCGCACTGCGGGAATTGCGGTGTGCCTTTCATGTACAGCACCACGGGATTACCCGTTACTTGTTGTCTGATGATTTCTTGCACGTCCATGGGTTACCTTTGCTTTTCCGAGTGATTGAGTCGGGTATTTTAGCGGTGTGCGGCCTGTCAGGTCAAGACACAGCCACCGCTTACCCGTTCTATCCCCGCCAGATCACAAGCTGAAAATATTGCATTGAAGCCGGCCAACTGCAACAATTCGCGAACTTTGGCAGCTTGGTCATAGCCGTGTTCAAACAGCAACCAGCCGCCAGGCTTGAGATGCACAGGTGCTTCGGACACGATTCGGCGAATATCATCCAGGCCGTCTTCGCCGGAAGACAGTGCGGATAACGGTTCGAAGCGCAAGTCGCCATGCCGCAAATGCGCATCACCCACCGCGACATAGGGAGGGTTGGAAACGATAAGATCAAAAAGTTGTGTGTCGAGTGCGGCGTACCAATTGCTTTGCATAAAAGAGATATTACTTATTTCCAGACGCTGAGCATTTTCATATGCCACCGCCAGTGCATCAGGCGAAACATCCACTGCCACGAATTCAACACCCGGCCGGGCGTGGGCGAGGGAAAGGGCGATGGCTCCGCTGCCGGTACCCAGATCGAGCACGCGGAATTCACTCCCGCTCCCGGTCTGTCGCCCCCCTTCTCCCATTGGCGGGGAGAGCATAGCGGTGGGGGGGCAGCCGCTTGGGGGAGAAGGAATGCGCCGCAAAGCTAACTCGACCAGCAATTCGGTTTCGGGGCGGGGGATGAGCGTGGCGGGCGTAACCTTGAACATCAGCCCGAAGAATTCGCGCTCGCCGAGTATGTAGGCTACCGGTTCACCCTCAAGCCGTCGATGCAACAATAATTTGAAAGTGGCCTCGTGTTTTGCTGCAACCGGATCATGTTCATGTGCAATCAACCAAGCACGTGCAACATCACCCAGACCATGCTTCAGCAATACCTGTGCCTCAATACGCGCTTCGGTTGGAGCAAGCCCCAGTGCATCTGCCAGTACACTTTGCGCTTGCGCCATCAATTGACCTACTGTCACTGTTTTTTGCGCGCGAGTTCCGTTAGCCAAGTGAGTGCGTCCATTTTTTCCCACAAGGGAAGGAATTCTTCCCGGTAAAGCCATGCTTCTTCGTTGCTGCCAATCACATAACCGTCCCGTCCATCTTTGCGCGGTTTGCGGGGTGATGCCGCCAGCAGGGTTTTCCCAACTTTGGGGAATTCTCTCAGGGCAAACAAGGCAACTTCGCGCGCTTCATTTTCCTTGCCTGCAACATGCAGAGCCAAAGCTTGAGTGTATCGCATATCGGCAAGATCATCCGGATAGCGCGCGGCGATGGCAACCGCTTCTTCAGCTTTCCCACGCTCTACCAGCCCGCCCACAACACCGGCACGAAAACCGTGATTATCATGCGGGTTAAGTTGTTCTACAAAACGGTGCATCAACGCGAAAGCCGCCTCTTTCTCTTTCGGATCGGACGATTCCTCACCATCTACCACCTTCCGCGCCAGCAAACGCAATGCAGGGCGATTCTCATGCCAAGCCCATTCGCATTTTAATTTTGTCGCTTCATGCTTTTCCAGAACCAGCTCAAACAACTTTCGGGTTCGTTCCAGCAGCGGTGGAACCAACTCTTCCCGTACCCAGGTCATTCCATGCCCGTCCAGTGCAATGACCAGATCATCCAGCACTTCAAAACTATTCCACAACAGCGGTTGCTCGCGCAGAAGCGCAAGCCATTCACCGGGGTTATCCCATGCCGCTTCATTCCAGGTGCTCATCATGACCAAACTGGGAGAACAGGAAGAAAACACTTCATTCCAATCTTTCAGTGCGTTGCCCAGCTCTGTGTCGGGGATAAAGGGGCCGGTACTTCCATCCATCGGCTTCAGACGGTAATGACATGCGACAGGAGGAGCTTCGGCCAATAGCGCTTCCATCTCGGCGATGGAATCATCATGCTTGCGGGTAATCTTCATCATCGCGGCTTGCGGATTCAGCACCACTTCTCGTAGCCAGGAAATCTGGTCATGCAAAGCGGGATCGTTGAGTTTTGCCAGACGTATCGCCCAGTATTTGGCCCGCTCCTGCGCCAGAGTCGCGTTGCCCGCTGAAATCAGCAGATGTACTTCCAGCAAGCCAAGATTGAGGTTATCCGGATCGGCGCGCTGCGCCTCAACCAATGCCCGGCGCGAGGCATCATCGTTTCCGGCTTCCGCTTCCATAAGAGCAATACGTTGCCAGCCGATACCCCGCGCCACATTCTCGCCTCGCGCAATGGCGGTTTGCGCCAGAGATTTGCGCTTGCGCGGTTTATCCAGAACGACATAGGTTTCCAGCAGCGTGTCCAGCAATTCGGCATCGGCGTTTTTGATTGCGCCCTCGCCTTTGAACCACGGTTCCAGCAACGCTGCGACATCTTCGTGACGATCTTCGCCCTGCCACATAAACACCAGATGTTGTAACGTATCCCTGTTAATCGAACTGCCTGCCAGACTCCGCCAATGCTTGCGCGGCATGATACTCAGGAGTCCGTCCAGCATCATGGCCGGTGCAATGGGAAATTCCGGAAGCCGCGCGCAACACTGTTTGTATTTGCGCAGCGAGCCGCAAAAGCATGGATCGTTGCGTCCCGGTTCCGGCAGCTTCATCAAACGAAAACCGTGTGCGGGTTGCGGCAGGTTGTTCCACATCGCTCTTCCCATGACACGGAAAAATGCGGTTTTCGGGCCAACCGCAGGGTCAAGCTGTTCCGCCATTGCCGAAGCCAGCATCTCGCCATGTTTTGCAATAAGGCCGATTGCCTCTTCCGCTAAGGCACCGCGCCACACTTGGCCGGCAAACAGAGTAATGAGCAGATGAAATTCATCCATGCCTTCCTGCATTTCTTCGTCAAACTCGTCCAAGTCGTCTATTCCCATATTGAATGCTCCTTGCTGTAGCAGCGTTGGCGCATTCTAATTTCGATTTGCTTAGAGTAAAAGAAATACTGACAAATCCTGGTTTCTCAGGGCTTCTGCCTCAACCAAGTTGTTCGGTAGTGCGGAATCTACTCCAGGGATTCCAGAAATCCCAACAGTGCTGTTCTCTGTTGGGGTTTGAGACGGGAGTAAGTGCTTAACAGACGGCGCTCTTCCGGCAGTATCCAGTCATCGGTGGAGGGTTCTCGTAAGCTGAATGTGGTGGAAGGATGCATCTCGCCGCGTCCGGTCGAAAGCCATTCAAAGCTCACTCCCAGCATGATTGCCAGTCGCGCCATGTTTTTCATATGGGGCGCTTTGCGTCCCGACTCCCAGTCTGCCACCGAAGGTTGGGTGACAAACATGCGCCGCGCCAAATCTGCCTGGCTCCACCCCAGTGTTTTGCGCGCTTCTTTAATGCGTTCTTCCATAATGATGGAATTGTATTGCTTTCGGCTATATAGCCGTAATACGGTTAAGGCTATTCATTTAATAATCGGCAAAAGACATAATACCCATGTTGCGTTGCCGACTTAAAGCTAAGGCGCTCAACACTAAACCACCCCAGTCAGTTGTACGTCGAAGCCAAATCAGCAGTTCAGGGAGAAAAATAAAATGCGTTTTAACAATACGAAAATTATTTATAGTGCGCTGTTTCTGGTTTCAATTTTACTGTCCGCATGCGGCGGTGGGGGTGGAAGCAGCACGCCGCCTGCCAGCATCCTGAGCGGAGTTGCGGCGGTAGGCACACCGATTGTCAACGGCAACATCAACGTCGTTTGTGCGGCAGGCGGTGCTCTCCCCAATGCCACTACCACGAACAGCACCACGGGCACCTACTCAGTCACTCTCTCCGGACAAACCCTGCCCTGTGCGGTGCAGGTAAGCGGCGGCACGATTAACGGCATAACCAACACCACGCACTACCACTCCATTGCTATCTCCGCAGGCACCGTGAATATCACCCCGCTCAGCGATCTACTGGTGGCTAATTTGACAGGCACGGCAACCCCGGGCACATGGTTCGCCGGGTTGAGCACCAAACCTGCTCCGCTCGCTGCTATCACCCAAACTCAAGTGAACACAGCGCTCATCAACCTGAGTGCCGCACTGTCCGCACTGACCCCGCTTAGCACCAATAATCCGATCACAACGGCTTTCACGCCTAGCCCCGGGAACGTGAGCGACAACATGTTGACTGCCCTGAAAACGGCCTTAACCAACACCACTACAGGCATCACATACGTGTCTTTACTGAGCAATGCCTCCGTACCAGCATTTACCGCACCTGTTATAGGGTTTGGCACAGACCTGACGACCGCATACAACGAGGCTTCCAGATATTCCGCTGTAATGGGCGGTTGCGTCTATGACAACAGCACTGGCTTAATGTGGGAAGTTAAAACCACCGATGGCGGCTTGCGCGACTGGAACCAGACCTACACCAATTACGACAATACAGGATCTCTGCAATTATTTGATGGGACGAGCTACTTCCCTCCTACCCAAGCTCAAATTGATGTCTCATCTAACAGCATCGGATTTAAGAACAACGTTAACGCTACTAACCTGTGCGGGCATAATGACTGGCGACTGCCCACTCAGAGTGAACTGTCTAGCATTGTCCTAGGATTGTATCCCGGCCCCACCATAGACTTAACTTGGTTTCCCAATACGCAAGCTAACTATTATTGGTCATCATCGCCCGACGTTACCAACTCTCTCAACGCCGGAGTCGTCTTTTTCCTCTATGGCAGCGCCGTCAACGGAAGCCGTTATGGCGGCAACTTCGTCCGGCTGGTGCGTACCGGTTTGTGATAGTCTGGTGGGCAAGGCATCATCTGCCCACGCGGACATGCCAGGTAAATTCGCGTAGCTCAACCTTGCCCCCTCTCCCGCCGGGGGAGGGATGGGGAAACGGGAAAAGCCAGTTTCGTTATCAAGGGCGACACATTTGCCGCCCGGCTCAGGATTAAGTAAAAGAAACCAGTTGGCATAGGTCTGCGCACAGCAACTTGCATCCCTGATTTTAAACAGGAGCAAAAATTCCCCGTTATTTTCCCCGTCACTTGAAGGCCGGATCGGGATAATAGCCATACCTTCCCGTCATTCTTGTATGGTTTCTTCCTACAAGATAATTAGCCATCCTCTTATTTATTCCCGGCGTGTCCCGCAGCAAAATGCAATCGTCGAATCAGACATCAATTGTCAGCAAGGAGATAGCGATGAACGCAAAACAACTGCATGAAGAAATCAAGGCAACCAACCTTTCTTATATGGGACTGGTGCAAAAGATGATCCGCGCTGATAAGGCCGCTGCAAGCTCCAGTCTTGGTGTGAGCGAAGAAATGGCCAACCTGGTTTCCGGCCTGTCGCCCGCCCAGCTCCTCAAGATGTCGGGAACAAATCTATTATTGTGCAGCTTCCGTTTTGATGAAAGTCTGCTGCTCAACATGATTACCGACCACAAGAAAACTCAAGTGATGTCGCCTAAATATTCGGCAAACAAGAAGGCCGAAGCGTTGGCGGCCTGACGGATATTGCGTCCGTGTTAATCGTTTAATTGTTCAGGGAGACAGACCATGCGCAACAAAAGTGTAGTAACCGAAGCCCGTGAAATCCAGATTGCGGTAGAACTGATTAACCTGGGTGCGCGCCTCCAGGTCTTGCAGGAAGAAACAGCCGTGAGCCGCGAACGCCTGCTCAAACTGTACAAGGAAGTGAAGGGTGAATCACCTGCCAAAGGTATGCTGCCCTACTCCACAGACTGGTTCATGAGCTGGTTACCGAATATCCACTCCTCATTGTTCATGGATATTTATCATTTTCTGACCTCGAACACCAATGTATCCGGTGTGGAAGCACTGATCAAAAGCTACCGCCTGTACCTCGAACAGGTTGAAATATCACAAGGCGAACCCGCCCTCAGCATTACCAGGGCATGGTTTCTGGTGAGGTTCTTCGACGCAAATATGCTGCAACTTACCGATTGCAAAGAATGCGGGGGGCACTTTGTGGTGCATACCAATGAGTTGTGCCAAAACTACATTTGCGGTATCTGCCGCCCGCCTTCCCGCGCCGGAAAAACCCGCAAGGCTGCGTTGATGGATGCAATCACAGCCTGATTTGAAGTTGGGGCCGGTAAATTTTACTCTTCCGTACCCGGGTTACTCTGCACCAAAGCGAACATTGATAACGATTGTCATGCTAATGTCATAATTCTTTCATACCATCGCAAATTGCTGGAAATAGACACGATGGAGGAAATGATGACTGCAAACATTCTGTTGGTGGAAGACGAGCCGGCGATACAGGAGTTACTGGTATTCAATGTGACACAATGTGGCTATCGTGCGATTCAGGCGCTCGATGCCGCCAGCGCCATGTCGCATATCAGCCACGCGCTGCCGGATTTAATCCTTCTTGACTGGATGCTGCCGGGTAGCAGCGGTATTGAGCTGGCACGCCGCCTGCGTGCGGATCAACGTACGCGCAATGTTCCCATCATCATGCTGACCGCACGCAATGACGAGCGCGACAAGGTGCTGGGGTTGGAATCCGGTGCGGATGATTACATTACCAAGCCTTTTTCACCGCGTGAACTGATGGCGCGAATTCGCGCCGTGCTACGCCGCCGCACTCCGCAGATGAGCGACGAAACGGTGTCCGCAGGCGGGCTGGAATTGTCGCCGACCACACACCGCGTCAGCGCCAATGGAGCGATGATAGATCTGGGTCCTACCGAATTTCGCCTCCTGCATTTCTTCATGACGCATGTTGAACGCGTTTACAGCCGCACACAACTGCTTGACCAGATCTGGGGAGACCATGTATTCGTGGAGGAGCGCACCGTGGACGTGCATATCCGCCGCTTGCGTCAGGCGCTGGAACCTTCCGGTCTTGAAGGAATGGTGCAAACCGTACGCGGCAGTGGCTACCGTTTTTCGTGCAATTAGTAAGTCATCACTTGTTACCCTCCCTCGCGCGCACCGTATAATGGGGTGCGAAATCCTAGAGATTATTCACCGTGGTTAATTTTTGGCGACACGCGCTGGCCTTTCCACTGATCCTGTTTTTCTGCTCGGCACTGATCTGGGCAGTGGCAGGTGTTTTGTCGGCCACCCTGTTTTTTAGCTTGGCACTGTCGCTACGCTGGGTATTTTTCATGCGATATCTGACTGCGCTTGACCACTGGCTCGCCGATCCGGAAGCATGTGTCGTGCCGAATGGCACCGGATTGTGGGAGAGTGTATTCGGGCGCTTAAACAAAATGGCGCGGTTACAGCGTGAGGAACGGGAGCAAAGCAGCGCTGCGTTGCGGCACCTCGAACAGGCTACGTCTGCGCTGCCGGAAGGGGTGGTCATCCTGGATCAGTCCGACCGGATCGAATGGTGCAACCCGCTTGCAGAACAGCATTTCGGGCTGGATGGTGCGCGCGATATCGGTCAGCAAATTACTTATCTGGCACGGCAGCCCGAATTTGTACAGTACCTCACCGTGCGCGATTTCAGTGAGCCGCTGGTATTGCGCGGTGCCCGGCATGATGGTCTGACGCTTTCCATCAAGTTGATTGCCTACAGCGCAAGCAAAAAGCTATTGATCAGCAGGGATATTACCAGTTTCGAACGCATCGAAACCATGCGCCGCGATTTTGTCGCCAATGTGTCGCATGAGTTGCGTACCCCCTTGACCGTAGTGAACGGCTTTGTCGAAACGTTGAGTGACATGCCCAAGCTGGACAATGCAATGGCGCGCCGCGCCTTGCACCTGATGGGCGAACAGACGCAACGCATGGAGCGGCTGGTAAATGACCTGCTTACCCTTTCCAAGCTGGATAACGCGCTCAATGCCCTGAAGGAAGACACCGTACAGGCTCCCGCCCTGTTGCGAACGTTGTACGAGGAAGGGCTATCTTTGAGCGCGGGAAAACATGTTTTGCGGCTGGAAATGGAGAGCGATTGCAACCTGCTTGGCAACATCGAGGAATTGCGCAGCGCTTTCAGCAACCTGATATCCAATGCCATCCGCTACACGCCGCAGGGTGGTGAAATTGTGTTGCGCTGGAAAGAATGCAACGGCCAACCGGTATTCAGCGTGCAGGACAGCGGCCTTGGCATAGCACCGCACCATATCCCCCGTTTGACCGAGCGATTCTACCGTGTGGACCACAGCCGGTCACGCGAAACCGGCGGCACAGGTCTGGGACTGGCCATCGTAAAACATGTGACGATTCGCCATCAGGCCCGGCTGGAGATTACCAGTGAGGAAGGCAAGGGAAGCACCTTCAGTATCGTGTTTCCGGCCAAGCGCCGTTTGTCATTGCCGGAAGAAAATGCCGATTAAAACCACTCACGGCAAAAGCAGATACTTAAAGAAATCAAAGTGGTTGCCGATACTACCAGTAACATGGGAGCAAATCATGGATCTGATCGGCAGCATTAACTATATTGAGAATAGACTTGGCGGACGCAAACCCAACCAAGGCAAAGGAAAACCCGCGCAAAGAAATGGTCATCGCGATGCCGCAGATGAAAAGATTGCTCCAGCGGATTCCAGCCGTCCCCAAATTGAAAGCGACGCCCGTATTGGGCGGAAGATAGATACTATCGTATAGCACGGGTTGAATTATGCCCTGCCTTATTGCGGGGGATGCCCATACATGTGGTGCATGTCGTGGCGCGCTTCCTTAAGTTTGGCAAGTTGCTCGGGAGTCAGAATTTCTTCAATGCGGTTCTGAGTATCCAGGTAAGCTTCAATCATCTGGCGCTGCAAGTCGAAAACTTTCTGGTACTCTTTTCCAATGGCCGCAGGATCGCGTTTATCGGCTTCATACAGATCGCGAAGCTTGGCTGTTTCATCGTTGATCAAGCCCTGCGTAGCCCAATTATTGTGCTTGAGCTCATCGGACAGCTTGATGATTTTAGAATGCTGCTCCTTGCCAAGAGCCAATGTCCCGAGCAAATGCATGTCGGGCTCCATCATCATTTCAGCGCCCGGCTCGCCCATCATCTCGTGTC
Source organism: uncultured Nitrosomonadales bacterium (assembly GCA_903873725.1). Classification (GTDB taxonomy): domain Bacteria; phylum Pseudomonadota; class Gammaproteobacteria; order Burkholderiales; family Gallionellaceae; genus CAIQPV01. The sequence continues at coordinate 12,391 of CAIQPV010000572.1, read as the reverse complement.
CATGGTGATTTCCCATGCCATGTTCGCCAGCACATTCATCAATTTTGACGCCATGCTTATATCCGGGCGGCATGGCAATGGCCGGTTTCTTGATTGATGTCTTGGTAGCAGTATCATCAGCAAAGGCTGGCGCTGCAACAAGCGCGCCGAGTAATGCAACTGCAATAAATTTTTTCATGGCTTGGTTCCTCGATAAAAATTAGGCCGGTCAACTTGACTGAGCAAGTGCAGTCTATCATTATTGAACAGGACGCAAAAAAATACCCCTCCCCAGCAAGGGGGAGACGGCAAGAGGCAGCATATTGCTGCCGATTGATAAGGGAAAAAACTATCAGGCTTGGGTACTGACTACCGCGCCGCTATTATTTTGTCCGTTGCCGACGTTCTGATAAAGATTTTGCAGAAATGATTGCAGCGTTGGCGCACTCGTTGCCGATGCATTTTGTCCTTGAGAGGCATTCAAGGAATTAATTAAATTCTGGAAGCTGGAATTGAGGTTGCCAAGAGCATTGGTGCTGCTGCCTTGTGTGCTGCCGGAAGTGGTCTGGCTACTGCTTGCAGTCAGTTGCTGAAGCAGGTTCTGAACGTCGGACGCAATTTGGGTTGATCCGCCGCCATGATGATGGTGGTGGTGTCCAATCCCTGATGCAGGTGATGCGGACGAACTACCATCGGTATCGGCCGTCGCCGTGCCGCTACCGGTTAAAGCTGATCCGTTTGCCTGGCCAAGAGCGGCAAAAAGATTTTGCAGGAAAGCTTGCACTGCCGCTTCAGGGGATTGTGGGGATTGCGTTGAGCTTGCAGAGGAAGCCGAACTGGACGCGGCAGTGGTTGTCGGAGTTGCTGAAGAGGATGTGGCAGCAGTGCCTGTCAGGCTTTGCTCAAGAGCCTGCGTGATTTCTTTAATAAAATCCGGATTGCCCACACCGCCCGTGCCGCCGCTGGCATTGTTACTTCCTGTCTGGTTCGAATTGGCTGTTTGTTGCAACCAGGAGAGATAGCTTGAACTTGAAATATTATTGATTGAGCTCATGATTTACCCTTCATAAACGTGAATTGAAAAATTGAATTGACAACTTGCATACTCGGATTATCTCCCGGTTCTTAACACCACATATGTGGAATAGAGGGGTAAAAACACCTTAATTCTTTTTTGGCCTTGTGCCAAAACTTCCATGCTTGGTAAAACGCTTCCCGGGACATCTGTTTTTGTTGCGCTGACAATTTAATACTTCCGGGTAACTACAATATGTCCACTTTGTACAGATCAAATTATATTTTTGAAATTCGTTTGATATAAACCTGACAAGCTTAAATTGATCAGATCATGTTAAAGTTAAACCCTGATCTTGACCAACGGAACCTGGATTTATTGTGATGGTCGAACTAATGCAGCCGGTAGTTTGAAATGCAAACGGCGAAGATATTGTGGTTGGCAGAAATGTCCGGGCAACTTCTCCGCTGATGCCTTTTAAAGTTTGGAGCTTACAGTGAGTCATATCATGAAAAAGATATTGTTTATTGCGTTTCTTGCGATTTTATCGTCCACGCCGGCATACGCCGATCATGGATGGGGGTGGGGATGGAGAGATGGGTGGATTGCTCCCGCGCTGGTAGGCAGCGCTATTGCCTATGACTTGGCTTACCCAAGAACGATCTATGTTCAACCTTATCCGGTGTATGCGCAACCATATGCGGTCTATGAGCCGCCCGTCTATGTTCAGCCTGCTCAAAGCTATGATCCAAGCGTTACGGCTTCAGCGGTACCGTATTGGTATTTCTGTACTGCCTCGAACGCGTATTATCCATATGTGTCTTCGTGCCCGGGTGGATGGAAAACTGTACCCACGACTCCGCCGACTAATTTACCGGGTACGCCAAACAGTGCTCCGGCACGGTGACAAATGGACAGATCGAGAACTGGCAACTCAACTTTATGGCAACGTGTTGAGTTTGCGGTTTTTGCGTGACAACAGCGTGAAAGGAGTAATCATGCGGCATTCTATTCTTGCAGTAACTTTCCTCGGAATTCTTGCGGGATGCGCAAGTATTCCCAATGGTCCCAGTGTGGCGGTGATGCCGACCCCGGGAAAGTCATTCGATCAATTTGCTGCTGAAGATAATATGTGCAGGCAATTTGCGCAACAGTCTGTCGGAACATCGGCCAGCCAGGCAGCAACAGACAGTGAAGTAAAAAGTATTGCGGTTGGAACGGCAATAGGAGCGGTGGCCGGAGTGCTTGGCAATGGGAATAGCAGTGGTGCCGGGTCGGGGGCTGCGGTTGGAATGTTGGGTGGAGCAGCAATGGGTTCGGGTGAAGCCCGTTATAGTGAGCGTGAAACTCAGCGCCGGTATGATATTGCGTATGAGCAATGCATGTATGCCAAGGGAAACCAGCTTCCTCAGGCCGCTCACTATCAGCCAAGGGTTATTTATGCTCAACCGCCGGCACCACCGGCACCTGCTCCATCTTACTACCCGCCTCCGCCCCCGGGGCAATAAGCCAGAGGAGACAGGATGATATTTTTCACCCGGCCGGTTGCAATCCTGCCGTTCTTGTTTGCCCTGTCCGGATCCGCCATGGCGGAACTGGGCGGCAATGAAGCGTCGGTTGCAGTCGACCAAGTGAACATGAAAGCAACCCGGCGTATTGTCAGCGCCCCACAATACACGATGCATGAAATACGGGTGGCTTCCGGTACCCTGGTCAGGGAATATGTTTCACCGCAAGGGCAAGTCTTTGCCGTCGTCTGGCAAGGGCCGTTCTTGCCTGACTTGCAACAGATTCTCGGGAGCCATTTTGCCGATTACGGAAACGCTGCGAGCAGCAAGCGTACGCGTCGCGGTCCGGTTCTGGTACAGCAGCCAGGGCTGGTAATTCAGTCCGGCGGACATATGCGCGCCTTCTTCGGGCGCGCCTATATTCCCCAATTGCTGCCTGCCAATTTGACTGCCGATGATATCCAGTAACATGATCAAATTGCGGGGATGGCTAACTCTCGCTGTTGCGCTGGGCATCGCCGGTTGTGCAGGTGGCGGGGGCGGCAATAGTAGCAACAGCAATGCGCCCCAGGTCAATCTCTCACTTTCGAGTACGCCATCAGGACAAAATGTTCTGCCGATCATTGTCGATGCCGGCCCCTTGCCCGCTACTGCTCCCACATTCAATGTTCCCTATGTAAGTGTGACGATCTGTTCGCCGGGTAGCACTACAAATTGCCAAACCATCGACCATATAATCGTCGATACCGGATCGAGCGGATTGAGAATTGTGTCCTCGGCGCTTTCCTCGTCGCTTGCGTTGACGCAACAGATGTTCAGCAGCACTGAAACCCTGGACGAATGCCTGCAATTTGCCGATGGTTATTCCTGGGGTTCCGTGAAATCGGCTGACGTTTATCTGGGAGGGGAATCTGTCCTCAGCTCGCTGGCGATCCATGTCATTGGCGATACGAATATTCCTGCGCCGAGAATTTGCTCGAACGGTCTAACGTCCGAAAATACGGTGCAGGCTTTCGGCGGCAATGGCATCCTTGGAGTCAGTTCATTTCTGCAGGACTCCGGACTCTATTATGCTTGCAGCGGCACAATCTGCCTGCACGTCGCTATTCCGCAGACGGAACAGATTCAGAACCCTGTCGGTTTGCTGGCAAGCGACAACAACGGCATTGTCATTGATCTTCCCGCCGTGCCCGCGACCGGAGCCACTACGGTCAGTGGTTCACTGATCCTCGGCATCGGAACCCGTTCAAACAATGCGATGGGCAATGCAGTAGTTTTCGCTCTCGATCCGAGTACCGGGAACTTGACTACGATGTTCAATAACCAGAGTTATGCAAGCAGCTTCTTCGATAGCGGTTCCAATGGCTTGTTCTTTCCGGACAGTTCGATAGCTGTTTGTAGCAGCAGTGTCAGCAACGGTTTTTATTGTCCGGTCTCCACTTCACTGCTCACAGCAACAAACCAGGGGACGAATGGCAACAACGGTACCGTTAACTTCAATGTGGCTAACGCAGACAGCTTGTTCAAGAATGCCTCTTATACCGCCTTCAGCAACCTTGCGGGAACTTCTATAGGCGGTTATCCCGGCTTCGACTGGGGGTTACCCTTCTTTTTTGGGCGCACGGTTTTCACTGCCATTGAAGGCAGGAGCAGCCCTGGTGGAAGCGGACCGTATGTTGCTTATTAGCCGAAACCTAACAGTTACGATTTGTTGCGCGTTCTACAAACATTTTTTTCGTGGCAGTCAAGGCGTTTTCAATGGCTGTTCGCCTGTAATCCCATCGTTTCTCCCGGGTTGGCGGGGCAATTACCATGGTTGAATTGGCTTCATACAACAAGATGTTCCCGTCCCCGTCGATCCCAAAGTCAATGCCGCAATAATCCAATCCGAGGGTTTGATTTATTTTCTCCAGCGCCGATATGGCATCCGTACCAAGAAATGAAAAAAAGTCGCCCAGAAATGTTTCCTCTTCATTGCGATATTCCGCATTTTTTTCCATGTCAGAGCTGAAGTAATGAACTTTCCACTGCGTGGAAACAGCCATATGTATCGGGTAGAGATTGCCATTGATGGACATGACCCTATATTTCCTGAACAAGCCGTCTTCCGAACGTGAATCAAGAAATTCCATCGCCAACAGATTCTCGCCTGGGAGTTCTTCTAATGCGGAATTAAATGCGTTCTGATTGTCAACGCTGACAAAATAATTTCCGCCGTGGAAGCTTGGCGCGCGCAACAACAGGGGATAAGTGAGTTCCTTGCGTTCCAGCAGTTCGAGCGCCTGACCGGAAATAATATCCTTTTTCGAAACGAGTATCATGCGGGGTGCAATCACCCCCGAAAGGGTTCCCAGCCGCCTGGCATTTACAAGACGCCCGGTTTGCAATACCGCATCGGGGCGATTTATCACAGGTGCAGGTGATCTCTCAATGAGCCGGTTCGCAACTTCAAGGCCGCCCTGACAGAGATCGGCATCGCCAATTCCATTGAAAATCAACTGGTGCGTAGGCAAAGGTTCATTGCTGTTAAAGTATTCAACTGCAATGATTGTGGTGTGGAATACATTGCAATCAATCAGAAGGCGCCAGGGTATGTTTCCTTCCAAAGCGGAGCCTAAAACCAATAATTGAACCGGGTTACCCCGGCCGCGATACACCAAAGTGGATATTGGCTGCTTGCCAAATCCCATATCCCTGTGATGGCGGGATTCTTCCTCGTGGCCTAACCTATGCGAAATTGAAGCCAGCCCCTGGTGGGCCCCGGCCAGCTCGGGATTGAGTTCCAGTGCTATATTAAAATTTTTTCCGGCCGCTGCTAAATCACCCTGTTCGAGCAGAACGCTGCCTAAATTAACATGTGCCGCCGCTTCGTGCGGATGATAAGTAACCGCAGCAGTATAGGCAGTATGTGCTGCGGAAGTGTAACCCGTTTCAAAGAGAAGCCGTCCCAGGTTGTTCCATGCTCCAAAATGGGTTGGTTCAGCCTTGATGATTTCGAGAAAAATCGACTTTGCCTCTTCAATATCTTCGCTTCGATTGGATGCGGAAAGAAAATTTGCAAGATTGAAACGATATACGATAGATTCCATATCCAATAACACTGCCTTCCGATGGAATTGTTCGGCTTCTTCCAGCCGTCCCAAATCACGGAGGATAATGCCCAGTATATAGTGAGCCTCGGCGTAATCAGGCTTGAGTTGTAGTGCACGCCTGCAACTGGCTTCAGCCTCGTCCAGCCGCCCCAGATTCCTGAGGACAAGGCCGAGGTTGTTGTGTACGTCAGGGTTGCACGGCGACAGGGCTGCCGCCTTTTGCATGGGAACCAGCGCGTCCGTATTGCGCCCCATTTGCATGAGCGCCGTACCCAAAATCGTCCAGCCGAATCCATGCAGAGGGAAGCGCGTCGTCATCGCTTGGGCCAGTGATGCTGTTTCCGTGTATCGCCCCTCGGTAAACAGCGTCACCACCGTATTGATTTCCTGAGTATCGGGACCGTTCACGTTATGCAAAACAGTTTTTTCTGATTGATCCAAAGACCTCGGTTGATGGGTTCGCAGGTGCAATTTATTCGCACCTGCAAAAACGGCATAATACGTTGAAATACCAGACGACCCTAGCCTTTCGAAATTCAATGCACGCAGAAAGTTCCGGACTTTATCAGTGGACACTCTTGAACTTATCCATCGCTACTGCGCAGTAACAATGGATATCGGGTTTGTGCCCGCCGCAACAGTCGTCGCAGAAGCTATGGGTGTAAGCACCCCTCCCGCGCCGATGATGTATTGCGAAATATTGTAGCCACCTTCATTCACCACATAGATATACTGGCCCGAAGGATCGACGGTGACGTAGTACGGGCTCGTGCCAGCCGCAACTAAGGCGGTTGTCATCGCCGTCAGTACGCCACCCGTACCGATAGTATATTGAGAGACGTTGCCGCTGCCATAGTTCGCCACATAGGCATACCGGCCCGAACCGGCCACGGTAACGGATACCGGGTTTGTGCCCGCCGCAACGGTTGCCGGAGCCATTGCTAGCAATGTTCCCCCCGCGCCGATAGTGTACTGCGAGATAGTGCTGCTACCGGTGTTCGTGCTATTTGAATTCGCCACATAAGCATATTCCTGTCCCGAAGAACCGATGGCAACGGTAACGGAATATGGATTTGTGCCCGCAGCGACCATTGCCGGGGTCATCGGCGTCAACGCACCGCCTGCACCGATTGCATATTGCGAGATAGTGTTGCTTCCTTCATTGGCTACATAGACGTAAAGCCCGGAAGAATCAACGGTGACAGAATACGGGCTGGCGCCTGAGGCGACCGTTGCCGGGGTCATCGGTATCAGCGCACCGCCAGTGCCGATTGTATATTGCGAGATAGTGTTGCTCCCTTCATTCGCCACATAAACATAGTGACCCGAAGGATCAACGGTGACGGAATAGGGATTCGTGCCCGTAGCAACCGTTGCCGGGATCATCGCTGTCAATGTCCCATCGGTACTGATGGTGTACTGGGAGATGTTATTGCTACCCGAATTCGCCACATAGGCATACTTGCCCGAAGGATCAACAGTGACGGAATGCGGGGTCGTTCCTGCGGCAACAGTAGCTGTGGTCATCGCTGTCAACGACCCATTGGCAGAGATGGTGTATTGCGAGACCGTGCCGTCGCCGGCATTCGCTACATAGGCATAGCGGGGGGAAGTGATAATGTTCGTACAAATTACCGCCACGCTGGTTACATTGCCTGTTGCTGTGCCACTGCCACCCGTTACAGTACAGGTTTGGCCAAGTGGCTGTGTAAGGACGGTGACGTTGTAGAGGCCGCAATTGGCAACGCCTACGCCACTGGCAGCGCCGGAGGCACTGCAACTGGGAACCTTGGTGGCAAAGGTAAAGCCGCCATTGGATGAGACGGTGAGATTGTCTCTGCCGTTATTCTGTAATACCACTGAATTGGTAAGCCCGGAACCGGTCAGCCCGGTTACCGTGCCGCCTATGCTGTAGTCGCTGGCGTGCGGCGCGCATGCGGCGAGCAACATTACTGCCCAGGATAACGCACATCGCATTAGTCTCTTGATAATTAAATGCATTCGAAGGCTTCCATATTTAATTGGGGCTGCTGCAAAACTCACTCCTGCAAATGGGTAAATTAACTGCATCCACCAAGGAGAAAAGGAATACGGGCAAACATTATGTTCTCTCCTTAAATATTAATCCAGCCCGGTTACCGTAGTATGTTGGTTCTGTAACCACAAAATAATTCTTGTAACAACTTTGATATAAACATGGCTGATTTGATTCGATAGAATCACGTTAATTGGAAAAAACCTGTAACAGGGGGAAACAAACGGTTATTGAAAATAATTCGATGCGTTTCATTACGACCGCTTCCGGCAACTCAAGCAGTGCGATTCCGGGATCAGTCATTTCCCATCAGATCACCCCGAAGCCGCGCTCAAACCGGATAGCTGATACGCACGCTTTGCTCGCCCAGCAGTTTATTTAAACCCTCCATCAAGTCGCTGTGCAGGGTAATACTCCACTCTGCTGCCAGCTTTAACCGGGCGTCGGCAACGATATTATGGTAGCAGATCACCACCGGACATTTGCCATCGCGGTAAGGAGAAAGCAGTTCTTTCAACCGTGCGACACTGATGCGGTTGTCCGGAGAAACGCAAAGCTCCAGACAATTGGCAAAAGTGGAACGCGCCGAAGCAATGTCGAATAACTCTTCCGCGCTGACCCGCATGTTGCCGGAGTATTCATCCAGGCTGGCCTTGCCGCGAACTACCAGCATTTCGTCCTCGCGTAGCCACGGGCGACTGCGTTCGTATTCTTCGTTGAATACGGTCATTTCAACCTGGGCTGTACCGTCGTCCAGCGTCACGATAGCCATGCGCCCGCGCCGCGTTTGCTGGATGCGCACGCCGGATACGATGCCGGCCAGCACGACCTGCACGCCGTTATTGCGTCTGCCATTGTTGTTACTGCTTGGACCGACGAGTTGCGATGTCACGTCAGTAAGTTTCAGCTTGATGAACTTTGAAAGTTCCGCCGCATATTCCTGAAAAGGATGGCCGCTAAGGTAGAAGCCAAGTGCAAGTTTTTCATTCTGCAACTGTTCGCGCAACGACCAGCGCGCCACATTGGCCAGCATCACCGGCATGGAAATTCTCTCGTCATCACCGAACAAGCTGTTCTGATTGGCCGCACGCGCCTGCTGCTCGGCACTGCCCAGTGCAGCATCGAGCGAAGCAATGAGCTGGTGGCGATGATCAGAGATGGCATCGAACGCGCCGCCGCGGATCAGTGCCTCGATGGCGCGACGGTTTACCACACGCTTGTCCACGCGCCGGCAGAAATCGAACAAATCGCGGAAAGGTCTTTCCTGACGTACCTTGACGATATTGACAATGGCAGCCTCGCCAGTGCCCTTGATCGCGCCAAGTCCGTAGGCCATAGTTTTTTCATCGGTCGGTGCAAAACGGTAGCCGGACGAATTGACGTCTGGCCGCAGGATGCGCACACCCTGCGCCAGCGTGTCGATGTAGGCAATGTGTACCTTGTCGGTGTTGTCCATATCCGAGGACAAGGTGGATGCCATGAATGCCGCCGGGTAGTGCGCCTTGAGATAAGCAGTCTGGTATGACACCAGCGCATAGGCGGCAGAGTGCGACTTGTTAAAACCGTAACCGGCGAACTTCTCCATCAGGTCGAACAGCCGCGTTGCTTTCTCTTCTTCTACGTCGCGATTAACTGCGCCCTGCACGAAGATACTGCGCTGTTGTGCCATCTCGTCGGCATTTTTCTTGCCCATTGCACGGCGCAGCAAATCGGCAGCACCCAGCGAATAGCAGCCGATGATCTGCGCGATCTGCATCACTTGTTCCTGATACACGATCACTCCGTAAGTCGGCTTAAGCGGGACTTCCAGATCTGGGTGGAAATAATCCGCTTTGGCGCGCCCGTGTTTGCGGTTGATGAAGTCTTCCACCATCCCCGATTCAAGCGGTCCCGGGCGATACAATGCGACCAGCGCCACGATGTCTTCAAAAGTGTCGGGTTGCAAACGCTTGATCAATTCCTTCATGCCGCGCGATTCAAGCTGAAACACGGCAGTGGTATTTGCGGCCTTGAGCAAGTCGTAGGTAAGCTTGTCGACAAGCGGAATGGCCTCTATGTTGAAGGATTCCTGTTGCGGCATCTGCCTCACATATCTGACCGCCCAATCAATAATGGTCAGTGTGCGCAATCCTAAAAAGTCGAACTTCACCAGACCGATCTTTTCTACATCGTCTTTGTCCAATTGGCTGACTGTACTGTCGCTGCCTTCGGCACAATACAGCGGACAGAAGTCGGTAAGTTTGCCCGGTGCAATCAGCACACCGCCTGCGTGCATACCGACGTTGCGCGTCAAGTCTTCGAGCCGCCCTCCCAGTTCCAGCAATTCTTCCACGCCCTCTTCGCTGTTGATGATCGCGTTGAATTCCGGTTCCATTTCGCGCGCTTTCTTCAGCGATACCGGTTTTACGCCTTCCAGCGGCACCAGTTTGGAAAGCCGGTCGCACAGACCGTAAGGAAAATCCAGCACGCGTCCGACATCGCGAATCACCGCCTTGGATGCCATGGTGCCGAAGGTGGCAATCTGCGACACGCTTTGTGAACCATATTTATTGCGAACGTGTCCGATCACCAGTTCGCGTCCATCCTGGCAAAAGTCCACGTCAAAGTCGGGCATGGATACGCGTTCCGGATTGAGGAAGCGTTCGAACAGCAACGCATAGCGCAAAGGGTCAAGATCAGTAATGCCGAGACTATAGGCTACCAGTGAACCTGCGCCGGAGCCGCGGCCCGGTCCCACCGGTACACCGTTGGGAAACTCTTCAGAACGATATTCCTTGGCCCAGCGAATAAATTCCGCCACGATCAGGAAATAACCGGGAAAACCCATTTTTATGATAGTGTCGATTTCGAATGCCAAGCGGTCGGAGTATTCCTGCATCTTTGTTGCTCGTTCGGCCTCATCCGGAAACAATTGAAGCATACGGGCTTGCAAACCACGCTCCGATTCCGTGCGCAGAAAATCATCCAGGCTCACGCCATTGGGGGTGGGGAAATCAGGCAAGTGCGGCTTGCCCAGTTTCAGCGTAAGATTGCAGCGCTTGGCAATTTCCACACTGTTTTGCAACGCTTCCGGCAAGTCGGCGAACAGCGCCGCCATCTCGGCCTGCGTCTTGAAATATTGTTGTGCGGTGAAATGGCGCACGCGCCGCTTGTCATTCAGCACATAACCTTCGGCGATGCACACGCGCGTTTCATGTGCCTTGAAATCGTCTATGGTAAGGAACTGTACCGGATGCGTTGCCACCACCGGTAGCCCGAGCTCTGCCGCGAGTTGCAGGGTGTCGCGCAGGTGTGCCTCTTCGCGTGCAAAACCATTGCGCTGCACCTCCAGATAATAACGTCCCGGAAACAATCCGGCATATTCTTGCGCAATCTGGTGTGCTGCAGCTTTGTTGCCGTTCAGTAGCGTTGCACCTGTTTCGCCGAAATGAGCGCCGGACAAGGCGATCAATCCATCGGTGCCCTCGCGCAGCCACTGCCTGTTTAGTTCAGGACGGCCACGGTACTGGTTCTCCCGGTAAGAGCGCGTGAGTAAATCACACAGACGCAGATAACCTGTGTTGGATTGGCACAACAATAATAAACGGAACGGCTGATCGCGTTCAGCAGGATTGGTGACAAACACATCGCAACCAATGATAGGCTTGATGCCATTTTTGCGTGCCTCCTGATAAAATTTGATCAAGCCGAATACATTGTTGAGATCAGTCAGCGCCAGCGCGGGCATGGAGTCATGTTTAGCTGCGGCGACAGCTTCCGGAATGCGCGCGATGCCATCGGCGATGGAATATTCGCTGTGCAAGCGCAGATGAATGAATGAAGGTTGTGGCATGGTGACTAGGTCGCAATTTCAGACAGGATTTTACCACCTGTGGAGCAGGAAAATTTCAGTGTAGCCATATATCATTCGACATGGGCTCTAAACAACATTCAAAATTCTATGTTACCGTTTGACTTGTCAGGTTTTTCTAAACTATAGTTCGCCCCATGCAAACAGAACTGAATATGCTGGAAAGCAAACTGGCGCAATTGGTCCAATTGAGCCAGCATTTGCGGGCTGAAAACCACCGGTTGCGTCAGGAATTGGCGACAGCTTTAAGCCATGGCCGCCAGTCCGACGACAAGATAGAAGGTGCGCGTGACCGCATCGAGCGACTGTTGGCGCAGATACCCGAAGAAGAATCATGAGCAGCGATAAAACCAATACTCTGGATGTCACCATCCTCGACCGTGAGTTTCGTGTTGTCTGTCAGGAAGATGAGCGCGAAGCACTGCTTGACGCGGTTGCCTATCTGGATAAAAAAATGCGCGAAATTCGTGACTTGGGAAAAATTGTTACGGTAGAGCGTATTGCTGTCATGGCGGCGCTGAACATTGCACACGAGTTCCTGAATACGCGCCTTGGCAGCGGTTTTGACATAGGTGATTTTAAGCGTAGAATGAATGCTATGCAGGCAACCATCGATGCAACGTTGGCGGAGCAGGATGAGTTGTTTTAAGTTTGTCCCCTGCGGTGTTCGTCAGGCTCATAATTCTTTGAACCAATAAGCTTTGCTTAGGTCGCGCCCCTTGATGTTACTGTTGTGCGCATCCCTTGCGGATGTACCTGATGTGACTGGGAACCGGCCCTCTTGAACCCAGGTTCAAGACATTGAGTCAACGGCACAGGCGGGGGGCTTTATAGGAAATAAACCCGGCACGAAATAACTTCGTGCCGGGTTTATTTTTTCCTTCTGCGAGTGACACAGTGTGCAGAATTGCT
>CAIQPV010000571.1 GCA_903873725.1 uncultured Nitrosomonadales bacterium | reverse complement strand
CGACCAATCGTACGAGCGTTCTCACCCTCCAAGGCCAATAACGGCGACGTCGTGTCCATCCGCAAATCAGATCACCGAATGCCAATGCGCCGCCAGATGTCGTCGCCGCGACGCTTACGATTCCCCGACGCGGTGCTGGTGTGATTCTGTATCCGGCGAACGATGGAGGTTCGCCATGCCGCTTGCACTTCGGGTTGATTTTGATGCTGCCGGGCTTCGGATGGCGGCGCGACGGAGCAAGAATGCGGCGCAAGCGCGTCGTCTGCTGGCGCTTGCAGCGATCTATGACGGTGCGACACGCACTGGAGCGGGATGCCTTCCGATTGCGAAGGCATCCCGATCTATCTCATTGTTCTATCGTTTGATTCAGACTTTTTGGCGGTTCCGCCAAAAATCATCAGGTTCCATAATTTTACTATAAAACGCATTGGATAAGATGTGTTATGACATGCGGATCTGTATATTTTTTACTTATCAAAGGGCAATTTTAAAACGCTTTGGCTCTCATCTTGGATGCCTGTCCCGCGGCTGCCGTTTCGGGGTGGCTGTTGAGAGGCCTGAACTGCCGGTGTGCCACGTAACACAATTTGAGGTGCGGGTGTTTCGGCACTCGCTGGAAGCGTCCCACTGACCAGCTTGGCGTATGAAACTTTTGTGTCGACACGCGTCACCTCGACGATACCAATCTGGGTTTCGGTCTTTCCCAGCGACTCCTGCGTGTCGGGGTCCTCGAGATCGTCACCGAGGCGAAACGCAGCAAACCGCTGACCCGGCCGCAGGCCACTGCCACCCTGGTTGATGATCAGCGCTGTGGGAACGTTGAAGCGTATGAGCCTCATCGGATAGATCGCACGCGTGATATCGCCAGCAATACCTTCTGCGGCCTTCTCGAGGCCGCCACTCTTCGTACTACCCGCCCATGCAACTTGCCGCGTTGCGATCTCGATGACCTGAAAATCAACATTCATCGAACCGGGGGTGGTATTCACCACGACCTCGCCGGTGGCCTGTATCAGTTGTTCCGATCGTGTCCCGGCAGTGACCCGCATCTTTGCAATGAGAACGTAGTCCGCTCCAATGACCTGCCCCACGCGAACGCGTTCGGTAAGCGGTGCATCACCGCTCTGCAGCAGGTTCATCTCTGATTTGTAAGCGGAGTCGTTTGAGCGATCGACAACTGCAAATCGTCTCGTCTGCACAAGAGCGCTGATGATTTTGTCTCGAAGCAGAGCCGTTTCGGAACCTGAGGCAGTGTTTCCCATAACGTTCACCGCAATACGGCGCCTGCCGTCTGCTCCGGCAGTGCGTGCTTTGAACTTCTCCACTGTAACATGAACCAACGCTTCGAAGCGCCCGCCATCGGTTTGTCGGACCTCATCGATCCGGTAGGATTGAATCCAGCCGCCTGCTGCCGTCTGAACGTCCGATTGACTGTCCTTAGACAGCGTTATAGTTACGCTATCATCTGACGTTTGTGCTGCCATCCGAACGCTTGCCACGTGCGTCGCTGCGATCGAAACGCCGCTCACCTGCGCCACTGCGCTTGCCAGCGCCTGGGAAACGGCCTCCTCCCGCGTCTGCCCACTTCCGGTTGCATCAACTTCCACGGGTTCCGCCTTGGCCGAAAGGCCCAGGAACAGGCTCAGTACGGCAATGAGCACAGCGTTCCTATACATAGTCATATACTCAAAAATCGCCCACATCCTTGCTCTCACGCGTTCCAGCCTGACTTCGGGTCGGCCCCGCACCAGGGGTTGCTTTCGCCGCCCGACCATCCAGTTGTGCCCGAATCCCTGCCTCCCCGGCCGCTGACCAAAAGCGAACGGCTCCATAAATGACGTGTTGGGGAACGTCAGGATGAGATCGTTTCCATTTTGCCAGGGTTTCCAATCCGGTTAGATTGTTCAGTCTTGCTCGCCTCTTCATCGTTTCTCGCAATGGCGCCTCAAGCGAACTGATGGGATCTTTTTGGGCAATATACCCATCTGCCATTCGTTCCGCGGTTTCCTCAAGTTTCTTCTTGAATTCCGCATTCGATTCAAGTTCACCACTGGCCGAGAGAAATTCTGCAATCTGCTGCCCGGCGCGAATTTCCGCTTGCCGCAGGGCTACATCCTCATACTCCGCTAACATGGCGACGTTCTTGGTGCCCGTTCTCTCCACGCCCCATTGGGCAAATGAGACAAGAACCGGCAACCCCTCTAAGTCGCGCATCCACCGGACGCCGAACAGATCGACCAGCGCCGCTTTGTCGGAAACCACAGTTCTGAAATCCTGGGCACGAGCGACATCAGGCGTAAAATTTCCCCTCAGCCTAAGCACAGATTGAGCGAGATTCCTCAATGGATTTGATACGAGTGCAACGACGCCGATCTGGTAGTTTCCCTGCCCATCATGTGCCTCGACAGAAAACTTAGGGATCATGCCTGTCAGTGAGCCAAATGATTTCTCGAAACCGGAGATCGCCAGCGCTCGCGAAAATTGGATGTGCTTCTGCGCAGGGGGGGCCTTTTCCAGCCCTCTTGGATCGACACCCAGTTGCTCCAACGCTTTGTCCATCGTACCGCCGGTCACAGCGAGCGCCTTTCGGGCGATTTCAGCGACCTTACCAGGGTCGCCAAGATCGCCCTCGTTGTAGGGTGGTGGTTCGCGGTCAGCCGCCTTGTAAAGAATTGAAATCGCGTCGGCTGAAATTTTGACCTGCTGTTTGCCGATATAGCTCTGCTGAGCTTTTATAATCGCCTCCTCGAACGCCAGTGTTCGGTGCTGCACCCATTGTGGGTGATCAGACGGCACGATCACGTTGCCAATACCCTGCAGAACCGAGACACTGGATTCTGGGGCGTCAAGGCCCGTCCTCTTCAGGTAGGCATCGATCCTTTCTTGAATGCTCCCTTTCACATCGCGCAACACTAAAGATGGCTCGGTTGTGGCAACTGCGGGCAGTTCGGGGTTTGCTGTCTGCGCCGACGCAACTGCCCTGCTGCCGATGGCCCCAGCAGCAATGCCAGCAATCAGCTCACGTCTCTTGAACATAGCGAATGGGTCTCCAAACAGCGCAGCGTCACCAACTCGTCGTCGAGCCTGACCCTAACTTCGATATGGTCTCCTTGCCTTCCCAGAAGGCAAGTCCAGTCTTGATGTCGGTCATTGTTAGCATAAAATCGTAGTCCACGCGCTGCGCGCCACCATCCACACGATTGTTCTGCTGGATGATTTTACCGGATAGGCTGAGATCGGGCGCAACCATTTGCCCCTGCTTTGCGACCGTGCTCTGGTTGAACTCCGCTGACGCCCGCAACTGCCGCGCCTGCATCGACATCAAATCTTCCGGACCGCTCCCACCGACTGCAGTGGTGATCACCACCTTGCCGGAATTCAGCAGTTCGACCCGGATGATCTTGATCAATTGATCTGTGTCGATGCGCTGCATCGTGTCGTTGACGACACGGGATATTGCTACAACGTAGCGGCCGCCCCGCGGGTTGTTCAAGGCCCCCGATATCAGCATCTTCTGGACATGCCGTGACGCCGCCGACTCAAAATCACGGCTGTCGAGCCCCATCGTATTCGGCGTACGATCGGTCTTCGCATCCACCACCACCGTAGGCTGGGGACCACAGGCGCTGAGCCCTAAGCTCATGGCTCCGAGGACCAAAAACATACGCAATCCATGCGAATAAACAAACACGTTCGGCTCCTAGCGGGTTGGAACAGGAGCAGGGGGGTATGGTGTATCGCCATCTATAACGATACGGAAATCAGTTGCACCGGGGTTTGCATTCACATGCTCGAATGTCACCTCCCCCTCGCGCGGAACGCTGATGCGGGCAGAACCCCTGATCACCGTTGGCACCGGCCGTCCGTAAGCATCGTACCAATCGATCTGCGCGAGAAGCCCGGCATCTTGCGGTCCAGGGTTATGAACCACGACGGAAACGCGTGACATGCCGTCCCATTCTCGGGTGAAGATCGGCGCATCTGCCCAAAGCCCCTGGGCGCGAGAGGTGAAGCGCAGCCTCGGCTCGGGCGGATGCACATCTTGCGATGTGCATCCGCATCCGAGGAGCAAAGAGACCAACACAATACGGCTGCCTAACCTTCTCATAGAGGGTATGTCGTTACCACCAAGGGGCTTCCGGGGCGCATTGCCTTCACCACAACGATCGCTGACTTGCCCGGCGACACCTTGATCGAGACAAGCGAGGCACCCGCCGCGCCCACATTCAGCACACCGTCAGCCGGCACCGGCACGCGCGCAACGTCGAACCTTTTCGGCAACATCATCCACGACCGCGTGTCGGTTGTGCTCACCTGCGATGCTACGAGCGCGCCCAATTGCAGGACGGCATTGCCGCTCCTGTTGGCTGCACTCTGCAGCACCATCTTGAGTGCGACTTCGGCAACCGCGCGGCCCACGATGGAGGGATAGCGCTTGTTAAACTCCGCACCCATCACAGCATCAAAATCGGCCAGTGGCACCGAAACTTGAGCCGCGCCTGCCGTGCGCAAATCGAGCGCAGGGTAGGCGAGGGCCTGCGTTTCAAAGCGCGGCAGTGCAACAGTGGCAACGCCAACAGTGGCGCCCCTTTGCCCAAGGACTGGCACCGGAAGCGTCACGTTGTATTGCCGCAGAAGAGCACTTTGTCCGTTCTCGAAGATGACCCAGATCATCGGTTGAACCGGTTTGCCCGCGATCCGGCTTTCGACAAGAGCCAGGTCCTGCTGGATAAATGCCTTCGCCGTGCTCACATCAAGCAGGCGGCGGAAATTGCCCCGCGCCTTCTCCAGGTCCGCCCCACTTCCGCTGGTCGCGAGGAACAGGCCTTGGAGGTAAGTCTGCACCGGATTGAAGAAAGGCTTTGAATTGGCGTAAGAAGCCAACTGGGCAACCGTCTGCTTGTAGGTCGCGTCTTGACCGAGGGAGGTTAGGGCGCCGGTCAGGTCTACCTTGCCCTCGTTGGCATCTTTGGCTGCCTTGGCATCCACCGCGGCAATTTCCTTTGCAAAATACTCCTCGGCTTGGCGAGCCCGGTCCTCGGCGCGTGCAAATTCTGGCCGCGCCTTGTCTGCCCCCTCGGACGCAAGAACCGCCAACGCTGTGTATGTGTTGACCATCATCTTGTCATACACGCGTGGGCTGTAGTTCGTGCTCACGCTCAAGGTCTTTGCATCGCTTTGGTTGACGGTGTTGTCAACGATGTCAAATTGGCGTTTGGCTGCCTGGAAATCGGCCGCATGCAGGGAGCCCGAAGCAGCGTTCAGACGCCAGGATAAGTCACCCTCCCCTTTGTCGTCGAGTTTCCCCACTCTTTTCGACTCAGCCGCAACCATTCCAAAATTGCCTTGAGAGATGGATTGCTCAAGGCTGATGGCCTGCTCCTTGGACGGACCGGTGGCACATGCCTGGATGAAGACCAGCGATAGAAACAGAGGCGCCAGGCGCGCATTCCGCCGCGCTCTCATCGTCCGCTTTGAGCAAGCGTTTATCGTCGCATACATGGTTTGTCCTAACGAAATTCTATGTCCCAATGCGTTTCCTGCGCTGCCCAGTCGCAATCTCGGTCCTGCAAACAGAGAAGCTTCAGAGCGCCGATAGACCGCAGTCAGCCTGCGAGGATCCCAGCCAATGCATAGCATGGACAGAAATGCACGAGATGTCAATGGGGGTGGGTAATTACCTGTATCGATAGGCATTCCAGGTAAATGCCTGCGGCTAAGCTGAAGGTCTCCGGTGTCAATTAGCGTTGAAAAGTTTCCAGGTAACAGCGTCCAAAAGTTTCCAGTTTCTCATGCT
>CAIQPV010000570.1 GCA_903873725.1 uncultured Nitrosomonadales bacterium | reverse complement strand
ACTTCGGAGTTGAATCCGCGATTGTATAAAAATGGTCAACATTAAACATAAATCAAACCTCATCAACATCTTCTTTATGAACGTATTAACTGTATGAAAAAGCTCGGGCGTAACGATCCCTGTCTTTGTGGCAGTGGCAAAAAATATAAGCAGTGCTGCCTAAAGGCGGAGGAAGTCCAGACGGTCAGCGACCGCTCCGAAGCAGTGCCCAAAGCCATAAAGTGGCTCTTTACGAAATATGATCAAATAGCCTCTGAAGCACTCCATGAAGGATTTTTCGGAGGACTCGACGACGATGAATATGCCATGCTCGAGGATTTGCACGGCGATTCCTATGAAGGCATTATGATTAATGCCATGGAATGGTTCCTGGCCGATGGCATTATGACCCTCAAGGGACAAGATCATCGTGTTGCGGACTTGCTACTCGACCGGGGTGGACCTCTCTTCTCCGCCGAACAGCGGCAATGGATCGAGCTGCTGACGGCCAAGCCACTCAGACTCTATGAAATTACTGAGGTCATACCTGGCGAATCCATGACACTAAGAGATGTACTGTTGCCTGAACGCACGCCAATCGTCATCAGAGAAAAATCAGGATCACGGCAAGTGACCCCCTACGACCTCATGGCAGCACGCATCCTGCCGGTTAAAAATCATTTCGAACTGTCGGGTGCCGTCTATGCTTTCCCCCCGCAACCTAAGCTGGGATTTGTTAGACGATCTCCGCGATGTACTGGAAGGCGTCGAGCCTGACTCGTCTCTTGCCAAAGAAATCACCAGTATCATCATTCCAAATCAATGGCTCCGGCTATTTGTAAACGCCTTTGAAATGCCACAATTGGTTGATCATCTGACAGGAGAGCCATTATTGTTCGTTACCGATCATTATCGAGTTCAGAACTGGTCCGCTCTGGATCATGCCTTGTCTGGTGAAGCGGATATTGAAGGCAGCCGTGAGGAGGGTTGGAGCCGTCTTTTTGAAAGTGAGGATGGTTTGATACGCAGATATCTCAGTATTGATTTGGATAAACGCCCAGATCGAGTCAAAGTGTCTTATCTCACTCAACAGTATGCGGACGAGGGTCGACCTTGGTTCGAAACAGTGGTAGGCACAGCCGTTGCCTTTGTTAGTCGGGAAATTTCCGATCCCAAGGGGAGGCTCGCTAATTTACAGCCCAATGAGAGCAAGGAAACATCGGCTCCGGTGGGGCTGCCGCCAGAGATGCTGACCGAGATCATTAAGGAGAGAATTTGGCAACTTTATGCGAACTGGGCTGACAAGCCATTACCGATACTGGGCGATAAAACGCCGCGCGAAGCGGTTGAAACGTCGGAAGGCTTGGAACAGGTGAAATTCTTGCTGCATACCTACGAACACGGCGAAGCACAGCAGGCCAAAGCTCAACACCGCACACCGGTTTCCTATGAATTTCTCTGGCAGGCGGTAGGGATAACACCCTAGTTAGGTAACTCGCAAAAAATAACCGCCATTAATTTTCATCAGATCATTCTTAAAACTGATGTACGCTATAGGCCTAATATTACCGATCAAAACCAAAGAGCATGATCAATTTATCGAAACAACACATAGCTACGATTAAAGATGCTGCGAAAAAATTAACTGGGGCAACAAGGTGAGAGTTTCAAGCACAGGTGTCTATTGATTATTTGAACTCAAAATCGCACTTGGCTGAAAAGATATTTGGTTGGGATCGCAAGACGGCTACGTTAACTAGAGTCACCTTGGAATGGGAAAAAACCATGACTTGGAAAGGGGTATGCCCCGTTTTGAAACTGCTGGAAACCACTTACCAAAGCCGGTACGACCTGCAATATCCACCCAATTATCCGCGGTATTGAAATGAATGATAAAATGGCATAGAGAACAGCATTGCTCCACTGAATTTAATAGGAAAATACTATGCACTTGTTACGCGTTCAAGTCCCTGACTTTAGAGTATTAAAAGATATAGATATTACCTTTGAGCAAACATTTAATCCTAATGTCTTTCCGCTAGGCAGTCTTAATGGCGGCGGTAAAAGTACGTTGTTACAACTAATTTTTATATTGCTGCATTGTTCAGCGCATACTGAACGACATCAATTTATTGCCAATATGCTGGAGCGTGT
>CAIQPV010000569.1 GCA_903873725.1 uncultured Nitrosomonadales bacterium | reverse complement strand
GATATCCAGCCAGTTATTGCTGCCGTCGATGAATTCCTAAGAATCGCATGCGCAGAGCGATCACCTGCTCGAAAGGATTATGCCTTTTCAGTAACGGTCTTTTCGGAATCAAGCGACGATACCAGCGTCTCACGCTGGGTGGCGCAATGGAAGGATCGTTGGGCGGACTCCGAAAATCAAGTCTCCTTATCCCACTATCGTCAATCTGCTCTCTCTATTGCTCACAGAATTGTCTCTCCCGATAATAACTATCGCCAGTTTATTCAGCTTATCGGTGACAGCCTTGAAATTGACATCATTTTCCTTATGGACATTATTCGTGCCGGCAATCAAGGCAACGACTTCGAGACGGTTGAACCATACGATGTACTCACTCGTACCCTAAAGTTTCCCATCCTCGAGAAACCCTTTTGTGCTCTTCTTGATCCAAGTCGGAAGCTCCAGAGGGCGCGTGTCCTAAGTAATCGACAATTCCGGTCGACAACGGCCCACGCCGAGCTCATGGCACGTATTAAAAGCCGCGATGTGCGCAAGAACGCGCATCACGTTGTACTGGGTTATGGAGATTATGCCCCGTGGCAAGGAGTCGTTGACGCTCTTCATCGAAAGGCAGAGTGGGTGATCTGCATTGATCCCAATATTGACGAGCGCCTAATAGCGGAGAAAGGAAGGGGAACGAACGAAGCGCGGGAGATAATTGGCTTTGGATCCGGCGTAGGTGCTCATGGCGAGGCCAACTTCACAATATCCACTGAACAGTTCAGACATGCCGATGTGCTCCACAAGCTTGATGCTTCAATCAGAGAAATCTACAGCGGCTGGAACCCAGAAACCTACATGATCGTTGCTCAGCGGGTTTTGGGAGAGTCTCAGCATCTGTCGGGCTTGTCGCTCGTCAGAGCTACCGGAGTTGGACAATACGTCCGCGATTTCATGGCCTACTCGCTTGTTCGAAAACTCTTGAATGCAGAAAAGGGCAGTCTGTGCGACCAAGTCATTTCGTTGGATGCGTACCAGCACTGGTTTGAGTCTGCAGAAACCGGCATGCGTCCTGACCTGCTTTGGATTGTTGCAAGGATTCAGGATGATGGCCGTTTGCACCTTGACTTGCGGCTGATCGAGTGCAAACTGGCAAAGGCGTCGGATGCGCATCTTCAGAAAGCACGGGAGCAGTTGGAGAGTGGTTTACGGCAATTGGTTTCGGTGTTCAAGCCCAGGATGGTGAACACCGCAGAGGACGATAGGCCCGATCAACGTTACTGGTGGCTGCAGCTGTACCGACTCATTGCTAGCAAAGCAGAAATTGCAGAGCGAGATCAGCGACGCGTCTTAACGAGTCTTGAACGGCTTGCTGAAGGAGACTACGACGTCGAATGGCGTGCCGCTGCCATCACTTTCTGGACAGATCAAGCTTCGGACGGGATTTCTGAGACAGCCATTTGGACCCACGCGTTCGACGGGAACGAATTGGGAATATCCCTTATCACTGCCGGGAGTGAGTTCGTCCGGATACTGTGCGAGCAAGGGTGGGCTGGCAAGCTTCCGTGGGGCGGCGGAGCCATCACTTTCCGATCAGGGCGAACACCGTCAACGTCGGAGGGCGGAGACGACGGTGATGGTTCTCCAGAAGTATCGTCCGGAATACAAACCGCGGTCCTTCAGCCAAATAGCGAAGAGATTACTCAGCGTGATATTCCACCGGCCATGATCGATTCGAGTGGACTTTCATTGGTAAAGGCAGACAGAGTTTTGCTTGGGATAACAATCCCTGGTTCGCGAAAAGTCTACTGGGAATTCGGCCATAAAGAGCTTAATAACCGCCATATTCTCATTTTCGGGTCTTCGGGAATGGGCAAGACATATACAATTCAATGTTTGCTGTCTGAGCTTGGCCGCGCCCAGCAGAATTCGCTAATCGTCGATTACACGAATGGATTTTTTGATAATCAACTCGAACCGGAGTTCAAAGATCTCCTACGACCGCTTCAACACATCGTTCGCAGAGAGCCCTTGGCTATAAACCCATTCAGGCAACAAGCGGAATCGCTTGGTGGCGAATTACTACCCGAGACAGCTTCTTCGACTGCCCAGCGCGTTAGTGGGGTTTTTTCCGAAGTGTATAACTTCGGAGACCAGCAGAAGTCGGCTCTATACCAGGCGGTTAAGAACGGTTTAGAGTCGCGGTTTTTCGATAAATTAATGGAACGGCCAAGTGGCAACGAAATGACTCTCGAAGATCTAATCCCAGAGCTTGAAGGCTTGGCCGAAATCAAGGGAACCCAGGGTCAATCAGCGAACAGCGTGATAAGTAAGTTGCGTCCATTCCTTGATCAGAACCCATTTGGGGCCGAGGATCCGCGTGGCTGGGATCGCCTGTTCTTGGACCAAGATCACAGGTGCCACGTTATTCAGCTCGCGGGATTCATGAAGGACGCAGCGCGTCTGGTCACGGAGTTTAGTCTCATTGACCTTTATTGGTACTATCGCGGACGTGGAAATCAATCAAGGCCACGAGTCGTAGTCCTCGACGAGGTGCAGAACTTGGATCATCGAGATGAGAGTCCGCTTGCGCAATTGCTCCGAGAGGGCCGGAAATTTGGCTTTTCTCTCATCTTGGCAACCCAGATTATGAGCAACCTGAATCGAGACGAGAAAGACCGACTATTCCTTGCTGCTCATAAGCTTTTCTTCCGACCAGCCGACACGGAACTGCGCGCCTACGCGGAAATAGCAGCAGTCACTACTGGGGAAAAGGTGGACGAGTGGGTGAAAAAACTCGCTGCCCTAAAGAAGGGTGAGTGTTATTCCCTGGGCCCGAGCCTGAATGAATCCTCACGAAAACTTGAAGTCAAAGCGTTCCGGGTGAAAATCCTATCCTTCGCCGAGCGGATGGCCGTCTATGAGTGAAATAAGTGGGGATTCACGACTACCGCGTACCTTCCATAAGACCTTTAAGCCTGAACGCCAATACATAGGTGCCATGTTGAAGTATGCCGGCACGGGGCGGCAAGGGGATTCCCAAGAAATTGCATCTGCAACTGGGATTCCGACGGGGACGTCGACGGGAAAGGTCCCAGCAATCCTTGACTACTGCCGAGCCATGGGCCTTATTCAGCTTGCGGGGGCAGAGCGGTCCGCCGTAAAGAAGCCAGAGTTGACTTCGTTTGGCCGTATTGTGCTGTTGGAAGATCCATTTCTTAAGACACCTATCACTCAATGGATTGCGCATCTGAACCTTTGCGGTCCTATCAGGGGTGCGGACGTGTGGTATCAGACGTTCTTTCCGGGTCTGCCGTCCCTTGGCATGAATTTCGAGCGGATTCAACTTGAGCTCTATCTCAGCTCGGTTTACGGCATAGCAGCGGCGGGGGTAGTTGGGCCGATGATTGGCATGTACGAAGACGATGCAGCCTTTCGTGTGTGTGGAGCTTTGTCTGAGAACTCAGGCCATATCGTGCGAAGGCCTGCCCCGGTGTCGGAAGAATTCGGTTTCGGCTACGGTGCGTGGATTTTAGAACAGATTGCTGACCACTTTCATTCGGCAGGTCAAGTTTCT
>CAIQPV010000568.1 GCA_903873725.1 uncultured Nitrosomonadales bacterium | reverse complement strand
TCGCCCGGCAAGCGCACGCGGATTGTGCATGTGCTGCTATAGAACCATACTGCGTGCGATAAAATCAGGACGGTTGACGTGGGTTGGTCTTGAGCGCGATGGCGTGTGCCTGCCTGCGCGAAATAAAGTGGTGAAGAAATGATAACCGGCAAGCCACCACCCGCGCCAGAAACAGCCGTTGCCGAAGTCACGACGACACTTGCGCCGCTTACCGACAAC
The DNA here is from genome assembly GCA_903873725.1 of uncultured Nitrosomonadales bacterium. GTDB lineage: Bacteria > Pseudomonadota > Gammaproteobacteria > Burkholderiales > Gallionellaceae > CAIQPV01. Next base: position 1,967 of record CAIQPV010000568.1, on the reverse strand, counting down.
GCGTTGCCTGCCGTGCTTGAAGAGCGCGCCAAGCAACTCATCGAAGCGCTTGGTTCAGGCGAGCCGATTGCGAAGGCAATAAAATTGTCAAACTTGCGTCTTGGGCAATTTCACGAAATCTACGCCAACCGCGATTGGGCGCTGCGCATCGACAAGGCTTGTGTGGCATTCAAGCGATTCGCGGGGCCGGCTGTGTTGCAGGAAACCGTTGCTCGATTCTTGGATGGCGACACGGAAGAAGTGGTGTTGCAGAAGAGCGGACAGAAGGTGACGCGCAAGGTGGCTCTGAACCCTGGCATCGTCAAAGTGTTGATGGCTGGCCTTGATCCGCAGTTTGCGAACAACCCCATGGGCGCCGGTGGCATGGGCGGCGGAACGCACATCCACATCACGAACAATCTGCCGGCTGCGACGATTGCCAACATCAGCATGGGGAATGAGGATGTGGTGGCGAAGATGTTGAGAGATTCGGACGCGAAGAGCAAACAGGCAAAGGTGATTGACATCGTGGAGGTTGAAAAGTAATGCCAGCCGTACCAAGCAAACAGTTGACTGAAAGCAAGTTTTGCAATGCTAATAACATGCCCGATTCGCGGGCTAGGAAGCGCGACAAAAGCAAGTGGAATGCGGGCTATGATAGTATTCGGTGGAATAGCAAGGTGAAAAAATGCCAGCATTCAAAGTGAAAACAATTTCAGGTGTCACGAGAATTGTTGACACATCATCTGGGCTAATAGCACGTTCATCAGTCAATGGTGTTCCGTTGGATGGTGGACGCGACAATGCTAGGACACGTGGCCCAACCAAAGCTCATAGTCAACTTAGACACATTCTCGAAGGACTTGAGGTAAAAAAACACCATGGACACACCTGAAACACCCGCACCCGCCACACCCACCAACATCACGCCATTCAACCCGCGCCCCGGCTTCCGCACGCCTGGTATGGTGTCGAAGCGCGAGATGGCGCAGGACATGTTGAAGGCGACCGTACTGCTGAAACAGATCGAGCAACGCCGAGCAACGCTGGAACGGTTTTTGCTCGCGGTTTTAATTCAGAAGGGTGCTGTTGTGATCGGCAACGACGACCTGAACGCCGCTGCCGGGTATCATCTGGACCGGACGCCTTACATTGCACTGTCCGACGACAAGGACGCATCCAAGAGCGTGTTCAGCGCGGAGAAAAACGCGCCTGAACCGCAGACAGGTGCCAATGATAAAGCCTAGCGATCATCCGCCGATAATTGCACTATCGTCGCTTCGCGAACGTGTCAGGCGTGCCAAAGATAAAGCGCAAGCCGCTGGCATGGCGGATGTTGCGTTGACATTGTTGGAATGCAACGAAATTTTCGATTCGCTTGCAAAAGAAACCGTGTTTGCGATGCTTCGCGGAAAGGTTGTCTGGAATCAATTTAAGAGTGAAAAATGGGTTGATGTCAGCATTGCAAGAACCCACATGGTTAAAGGAAAACTAAGGACATACAAGGTCGAAGCCATATTCAAAGATGAAATGCTAGAGATCGGAAGAACCATCAATGTCGGCGATGAAATCGCATGCGATGGGTTTTTGATTCGCGCAAATTGGGGTGTGTTGTTGCGTGTGCGGAATTTCGAGTTCATCAAGCGTGCGGAGATAGCCGATGGCAATGCAAGCGCATAGACCGCAAGGGTTGTATGTTCCCCGCGTGTATCTACCCGAGCCGACGATCCTTAAGTTCCACGAGAGCCGCGCCGTGGTGCGCTTTATCCGCGGCCCAGTCGGCAGCGGTAAGTCAACCGGCATCGTCAACGATCTTTGGTATCGCATCAACTCCATGCGCCCAATTAAGGGCACGAACATCCGCAGTAGCCGATGGATTGTCTGCGCCACCACCATTGACCGCATCCGTAGCACGGCTATCAAGGAATGGCTGTATTGGTTCCCCGAGAACGTCATCACAACCATGTCCTACGGAAACCAAATCATCG
>CAIQPV010000567.1 GCA_903873725.1 uncultured Nitrosomonadales bacterium | reverse complement strand
TAATACCCCACAGCTTGCGCTGCTTCGTTACATTGTCAGGGTCGCTCTTGATTCAGACCCCTAGATTCACCCGGTGATACAGGTGGTATCCTCGTAAAGTGGATACAACTTCTACATGCGACTTCGTGTCGCACGGTCAATTTTCGATCGGCGTCAACACTTCTGGTGTTACGTCGTGATAAAAAAGCCTCGGGACTCTTGGCGTGTGTGCGGCGCCATAGGGGTGGTAAGTGTTAAGCATTCATTGCCATTGCCATTGCTGACCAATAAACCTGCCCGGGCGTGATATTTAACATTGGACTCAAAATGAATATTGAAATTGATGAAGTTGTTGTACAGGATGTTTCTGATGACGCGCTGGAGCTGGCTGCGGGTGGCGTGCAGGGGGCGAACAATTCATGTGATTGGTGGCCACAACTAACCCGTTGCAGCTAATTAACCGTAACCCGCTGCCTGTTTTTTCTGGTGGTGGGCACGAGACCACCAAAGATAAAACTTTTTACGCTTTACTTCCAACACTTTGATCGTGGTGCCGCAGACATCGCAGCGACGTCCTTCTTTAATCATGACGAACCTCTCTCAATAATCTAACTTGACGATATTGGTTTATCTTTACCGCAAGGGTATATTGAGCTCATCAGAGATTTTCCCAGAATAAAAAGGAAACATGATGATCTATCACCCAAAACTCGAGTATCCCCTTCATGCCATGGACAGAGGCACCAAACACCGACGATGCGTGGTCGACGGTGAGAGGCCAGTTTGGCGCTATGTTTGACGAACCCGTTTTTACCCCTACACCGGGAAAGCATACTGCCGCTGGCATAGTGATAGAGGAGTCAGATGGCCGTATCTGGGTTGTCCATCCATCCAACGCCTTCGGCGGATATCAGTCAACGTTTCCCAAGGGTACAGTCGGGCATAGCGGCACACTCCAGTCGACAGCCATCAAAGAGGCATATGAGGAGTCTGGCCTTCAAGCGGAAATCACTGGGTATTTGGCAGATTCCGAACGCAGTCAAAGCAAGACCCGATACTACTTGGGGCGCCGAGTGGGTGGTTCGCCTGCTGATATGGACTGGGAAAGTCAGGGCGTGTCCTTGGTGCCGCTTGCCATGCTCGGCGAGGTACTGACTCACCCCAATGACGCACCGCTGGTGACGGCACTGCAGAACGAGAAACGCCCCGCTCGGCGGGATATCATCAAGTATGAATTCGGATTAACGTCAGCCTATCTGATATTGTCTACCGTAAATGGCTTTCGACGCAAGTATGGCGTATGGCCTCAGCGCCTTCTGATGTGGAGGAGAATGATAGACGTCATAAAGGCGGAGATACTGACACCACTTGGATGGGCCAGAAGACCAACGGCAACAAAAATCACGCTCTCTTGCTTCTCTGCGACGAAGTAGCTGCTCATGTTGTTGATCATGGTGTGGGCTTTATACGATAGGTCTGGTCAAGATTTTCACCACTTTAGTGGCCAGATTGCGCGGTGTGAAGCGCATGCTTTGGGCCATTGCCCAATTGACTAAGCCAGGGATGTAGACGCGCTTTCCGCGTTGCATCGCGCGGTAGCCCAATGCAGCAACTTCCTCGGACGTGGGAAGTTTCTTGCCTTTAATCAGGGCAGAGTTTCCAATGTCAGCCTTGTCCTGAAAGCCCGAGGCTGTCGGGCCGGGGCACAGCGCAGTAACGGTTACGCCAGTGTCTTCCAGCTCGGATGCAATAGCCTCCGAAAAGCTAAGAACGAAAGATTTGGTGGCGTAGTACACCGCCATGTAGGGGCCTGGCTGAAAGGCCGCTGTGGAGGCCGTGTTAAGAATTTTGCCGCGCGTCGCCAAGAGATCGGGCAGGAACAGTTTGGTCAGTACAACGACTGTGTTCATGTTGAGCTGCATCATGGCCAGCTCAGACGTCAGTGCAGAGTCTTTGAACTCTCCAAAGGCCCCGTACCCAGCGTTGTTCGCCAGCGCGCTCAGCACGATACCCCGCGCTTTGATATCGGCGTGCAGCCGTGCGGCACCATCATTGGTTTCCAAGTCCGCGCCAATGACAGTGACGGCAACCTTAAACTTCCGTTGCAGCTCATCGGCCAAGGCCTGCATTTTGGCCACGCCCCGGGCTGCCAGCACGAGCTGATAGCCATCTTGCGCAAATTGGTGGGCTAGCGCCTTGCCGATACCAGATGAAGCGCCAGTGATGAGCGCGGTCTTGTTGGATGTTGATAGTGTGGTCAAGATTAATCTCCATAGTCGTTTTGTCGATTAAGAGATTAAAAACCCAGTAGTAAGGTGCCAAGTCAAGACATTTCTTTCCCTTGATTTGGCGCACACAAACACTTGACCTGGCACCAAGGTGCCGGGTCTATCATGTGTTGACGGCTATGTAGTCGTCTAGGCCACCCCGAACTCAACCTGGCTTAACGGCCCTGACGCAGGGCTCAGGCGTACGCGCCTGCTCTCAGTCACCGAAAACAAACAAAACATGAAAAGCGTAATTACAGTAAAGGCATTCAAGACTTTGCAGACGACCAGCGCCTTGTGCAAGGCGGCCAACGTGACCCGTGGTCAATTGCGCTTGTATGAAGAGGAAGGGCTGATTGCACCCCAGAGCAGAACGGAAGCTGGCTATCGCCAATATGGCAGCGAAACGCTGGACCGGCTCAGGGCCATACTGCATCTGAAGGAACTCGGCCTCACGTTGGCCGAAATCGCACTGCTGCTGTCTGATCGCGATCACGGTGTCCTCGATGAACAAGCGATACAGCAACTGGCGGGAGAAGTATTGTCGAAAATTGATGAACGCATTGCCGGTTTGCAAGTTATTCGAGGCTATATGGCCCCAGTTGCCATGGGTGACATGAGCGTGTTGCAGGACGATGACTGCAACTTCGTCGTTGAATTCATGACCGCTTTGTCCGCCGAGAAAACCAAGCGCCGCGCCTGAACCTGACGGTTAGGTCAGGTGTGTTTTAACCAGACCGACTACTCGAATTGAAGATGTCTCAATATTTAGAAAGATGACCTGAACCCCAAGAGCTTGATCTACGTGCCCTTGGAAAACTTAGGCGGTTTGCGATCTGGTATCTTCTGGCCCGCCAAGAACCTCAAATTTACTGGGGTTACGCAGTAACGCAGTAAAAATACCATCAAAAATTACCACTGACCACGCTGAAGTTTGGTCAGTTTGGTAACAGTGGCATCCAATCTTCCCACATTTCCCTATCGCCATCGCACTCGATGTGGTCGAGTCGTGTCCAGGTTGTTCATGGTGGTCACGTTGCCATCACTGCCTGTCGGACTTCTGTTCAGTTTGATGACTAGAATGGACTTGCGACCCCCGCCATCCACAGGTAAACCGATATGGTCATGATCACGCCGAATGACAGCACTGATTCCCCTTGGTCACCTGAACAATGGGATAAGGCTGTTTCATTGATCCGCAAGCATAAGACCAGTGAGTTTTCATCCGTTGAATTCGGCTTATCGTCAAAGCAGCCTTTGTCTTTGCCTATCATTTGCAATTTCACAGCGCGATTTCTAGCGGCCTGTTCTTCAACAGAGTTATGATTGTTCGGGTCGATAAAAAACAAAGGAATGATAAGGAACACGCCGGTTATGGCTGCTGCTGTATTTTTAGCAACCTGCCCACTCCCATCTGCACTTTTCTGTTCCGCCAATTGGTTCATTAAGTTCATTTCTGCAATGATCGCGTTGCAGGACATCTTATCGTCACCGATCTGCGAAATCGGTATGGGATTGGGCCGTGGGACGAGGATTTCTTTCCGAAGTCAACGAAGGGCTCGGAAGCGGTTTGAGGCGATCATGGACCCGGCTCCCGGTCATTGGGACGACGCGTTCGCGAGGGCCAGCCGGTAAGTTAGCGTTTTGCGCGATGGTAAGTTCCCTCGTATTGTCTGGCTGTGGCCCGGTTGTCGCCAGCGAAGCGGTTCGTTTGCCGCTAATCATCGCGCATCGTGGCGGTGGCGCCGATTATCCGGAAAATACGCTGGTGGCAATCGAGGGAGCGCTTGATCACCAGGCCGACATGATTTGGTTGACGATTCAACTGAGTCAGGACGGAGTCCCGGTTCTGTACCGCTCAGCCGACCTGTCAGCGCTGACAGAGGGTGCGGGTACCGTGGCGAGTAAAGATTTTGCGCAATTGCAGAAACTGAATGCGGGCTGGAATTTTGCGCAAATTGGTGCGGACGGAGTCAAACGCTACCCCTATCGTGGGCTGTCAGTTCCAATCCCCTCCTTACAGCAGGCACTGCAAGCCATTCCAGATTCGGTGTCTGTCATTTTGGACATGAAGGCGCTACCGGCTGAGCCCCAAGCTCAGGCGGTAGCGGATGTCCTCGATCAGGCGCATGCATGGAAAAGGACTTTAATTTATTCCACAGATGCTGCGTATCAACAGGTATTTTCTCGTTTCCCTCAGGCACGTCTTTTTGAGTCTCGGGATATTACGCGGAACCGGCTGACAACGGTGGCTCTGGCACAAGAATGTGAAGCACCACCAGCCGCAGATATCTGGGCGGCATTTGAGCTGCGCCGAGACGTGCTCGTGGTGGAGGAATTTACCCTGGGTGAAGCGCGATCGCCAGTGAAAGCCAAATTCTGGACACCCGCGGCGGTTTCTTGTTTTCATTCACAAGGAAAAACCAATCTCGTCGCCATTGCGGTCAATAGTGCAGATGCCTATCGTGAGGCAAGTTGCCTTGGAATGGATGCTGTTTTGGTGGATTCTCCGCAAGTCATGCAGGCGATCAAGGCCGGCACGCTCGGATTGCCCTTGCCATGCGAGGAGCCGATTGAAACAAAAACGGCTGCGAAAATTCGGACAGTGCGTTAAGCGCAAAGCCGGGATGGTAATAAGCCCGACAGGGGCTGGCGGATTTATCTGGCAAAGGACGGCGTTGAGATCATTATGCTCTTGGGCGGCGGTTCCAAAAACGGACAGCAGCGAGACATGGATCAGGCCGTTGAATTGTGGAAAGAGTACAAGCGGGCAAAAGCGAATTTACTCAAAAAAACCAAAACAATTATGGCTAAGAGCAAACGCAAGGGTTGATAAATATGGCATTGACCAGAGACTTTAAGGAAACGGTTATGGCGCGCGTTGAGCGCGATCCTGAGTTTGCCCGTGCCATGCTGGATGAGGCGGTCATGCTTTTCCTGAACGGTGAGGCCGAGACCGCAAAGCTTATCTTGCGCGATCTCGTCAACGCAACGATGGGGTTCGAGGGGTTGGCAATCTCCGTTGAGAAATCAGCAAAAAGCGTTCATCGGATGCTGTCCTCATCAGGCAATCCGACCATGACAAACTTGGCTGCAATTTTTTCTGCGCTCAAATCGACGATGAAGGTGGATATCCAAGCCCACTGTGTCATTGGTGCCTGAGTGGTTAGTATCCCTTCCGAAGACCAAAAGGCAAAAAATCTGAGATTTCAGCACCTCAGGCGGTTTGTGATGTAGTCATGCCTGGTTCGCCAAATAGTCAACACAAGTTAAGCACCTTCGGGTGCTTTCTCTTTTGGCTGCAAATTGTGGTATTTAAGTGGCTCTTTCTCATCTAATTACGCATTCAGAATATAAACGCTTAAACCTGATCCTTAAATGCACAATAAAGGATTGTGAGGGCTTTATGACCCGGGGCCAAAGCAACCAAAGCTAAGAATTCTGATTCTTATCAGACTAATTCACGCGTTTAAACGTTAACTCACTCGTGACACCCATAGTAGATTTAGCCTTGTATACCATTTGATCGCCATTAATAGTAATTGGCCTCTTTTGCTCTGCATCCACCCAACCCGGCCAAGTACTTGCTATCGCCTTGAGAATTATTTCTTTGCCATCTTCGCTGATGCTGTAAGTGCCGTAATGCCCGATGGAGCCTCTTACAACTGCTTTATTTTCTTCTGCGGTGCCATCATAACGATTGCCAGAAGCAAACTTCGGAATATCAGAGCGGGTAGCCAACGTAAAATATTGTCCATTACTTAAAAAAATAAAACGACCGGTAGGGTTTTCACCAAAAGCCATGCCCTTTATTACGCCCCCATCTTTGGAAGGACGGGTATCTCCAACGAGATCCCAAGAACCAATTACTGCGCTTTTAACTTGTTCCGCACTTTGCTGTGCTGAAACATTATTCGTTAAAAGCAATCCTGCGCAGATAACTAATAAAAACTTTTTCATTT
>CAIQPV010000566.1 GCA_903873725.1 uncultured Nitrosomonadales bacterium | reverse complement strand
GTGGGCTTCGCGGCTCGCCCAGGCGGGGTTCGGCGGCTGCCTTGCGGATGACATGGGGCTGGGTAAAACCCTGCAAGCACTGGCTGTGCTGCTAGCCCGCGCTGAGAACGGCCCGGCCCTCATCATCGCTCCTACCTCGGTATGCGGCAACTGGGTCGCCGAAGCGCTACGCTTTGCCCCCAGCCTAACTTTGCGCTTATTCAGCGAAGAAGATCGCGACGTCGTATTGGCCGATGCCGCAGCTTTTGACGTGGTGGTGGTTTCTTACACGCTGATGCAACAATCCAGCGAAAAATTTGCGGCGCTAAAATGGCACACCGTGATTGCCGATGAAGCCCAGGCGATCAAGAATGCCTCGGCAAAACGTACGCAAGCCGTGTTCGAACTGAATGCGGATTTCCGGCTGGCGCTTTCCGGAACTCCGGTGGAAAACCGCCTCGCCGACCTGTGGTCGATTATGCGTTTCGCCAACCCCGGCTTGCTGGGCACCCTGACCCGGTTCAATGAACGATTTGTCACCGCCATTGAGCGGGACAAAAATCGCGAAGCGCAACACACTCTGCGCCGCCTGATTTCTCCTTTCCTGCTGCGCCGAACCAAATCACAGGTGTTGCAGGAATTGCCTCCGAGAACAGAACAAGTCATCAAGATCGAAGCCGGAAAAGAAGAAGCCTCACACTATGAAGCTTTGCGGCGACAGGCCATCACCGAAGCCGACAGGGCGCTCGCCTCGAATACGGGGGGACAAGCGCGAATGAACATACTGGCCCAGCTTACCCGCTTGCGCCGAGCAGCCTGCGATCCGCGCATCGTGACTCCGATGTTTGCAAACTCCGGTGCCAAGGTGCAAGCTTTCGCCAATCTGGCGGCAGAGCTGGTGGCCAACGGCCACAAGGCTCTGGTGTTCAGCCAGTTTGTAGATTTTCTGACCCTGCTGCGCGAACCGCTCGATGCAGCAGGCATTGCCTACCAGTACCTCGACGGTTCGACTCCCGCCGCCGAGCGAACCCGGCGTGTCGCCTCGTTTCAGGCAGGCGCAGGCGACCTGTTCCTGATCAGCCTCAAGGCAGGCGGATTCGGCCTCAACCTGACCGCAGCCGACTACGTGGTCATTACCGACCCGTGGTGGAACCCCGCCGCCGAGGATCAGGCAATGGGACGCGCACACCGCATCGGTCAACTTCGTCCGGTCACCGTATACCGGCTGGTCACCCAGGGCACAGTAGAAGAACACATCGTTGGCCTGCACAATGACAAACGCGCGCTGGCCGAAAGCATTCTTGGAGAAGGCGATGTGGCACAACTACCTTCGACGGAAGAACTGATGGACTTGATCAGGGGCAGTTGTTAAAACTCCTTCCATTCTTCAGCATCTGTATTGCTGACTTTGGGAGGTAATTTTGCCGCATTACGCTGTGGAGTGACAGTGGCAAGGCGTGTCGGAGGTTTTGGCAATGCTCGCTGTGCGCCGCGCACCGCTGCTGGTGTGACCCGATCACCGGACAAACGGAATGTACTGATCAGCCCGGAAAGTTGTTGTGCCTGTTCCTCAAGCGATTCGGCAGCAGCAGCGGCTTCTTCAACCAAGGCCGCATTTTGCTGCGTCACGTCATCCATCTGGGTGATTGCCTGGTTGACCTGTTCGATGCCTGAACTCTGTTCGATTGATGCAGCACTGATTTCCGCCATAATGTCGGTGACATGCTTGACCGAGCTAACCACTTCATCCATGGTCTTGCCTGCCCTGTCCGCAAGGTCGGCACCTACCTTGACCTTGTCCACAGAATCATTGATCAGTGTCTTGATCTCCTTCGCTGCCGCAGCGGATCGTTGGGCGAGGTTGCGCACCTCGGAGGCTACCACAGCAAAACCACGTCCCTGTTCGCCCGCACGCGCGGCTTCCACAGCCGCATTCAATGCCAGAATATTGGTCTGAAATGCGATGCCGTCAATCACGCTGATGATGTCCACAATCTTCTTTGAGCTTTCACTGATCGAAGACATCGTCTCCACTACTTTGCCAACCACTTCACCGCCTTTCATCGCAATTTCAGAAGCGCCGCTTGCTAAATGATTGGCCTGTTTGGCACTCTCTGCATTTTGTTTCACGGTCGAGGTGAGTTCTTCCATGCTGGCGGCGGTTTCTTCCAGATTTGAAGCCTGCTGTTCTGTGCGCTGAGACAGGTCGGTATTGCCGGAAGCGATTTCCTTGGCTGCGGTATTGATTGTGTCGCCTGCTTCCTTGATGCGCTGTATCACTTCAGTGAGTTGTTCCACGGTGCTGTTGGCGTCTTCCTTAAGCTGGCCAAAGGTGCCGTGATATTCAC
>CAIQPV010000565.1 GCA_903873725.1 uncultured Nitrosomonadales bacterium | reverse complement strand
TGCTGGAAGGCGAGGGCGCTGTACTGAAGAACCGTGAACTGATGGGCGCAACCAACCCCAAGGAAGCCGCTGCAGGCACCATCCGTGCCGATTTCGCCGAGAGCATCGATGCCAATGCCGTACACGGTTCGGATTCCGCCGAGAACGCAGCCATCGAAATCGCCTATTTCTTCCCGGCCTCGCAGGTGTATGCTCGCTAAATGTCATTAGTCAACCTGCTCGATCTTGATCAGCCCGGCCTCGCCAAGTTCTTCGTTGAGCTGGGCGAAAAGCCGTTTCGTGCCAAGCAGGTGATGCGTTGGATACATCATTTCGGCATGATCGATTTCGAGCAGATGACGGATATTGCCAAGCCGTTGCGCGAAAAGCTGGCGACGCTGGCTGAAGTACGGTTGCCTGAAGTCAAGGTCGAACAGATCTCGGACGACGGCACGCGCAAATGGCTGATCGCGGCAGATGCCAGCAACGGCATCGAAAGCGTGTTCATCCCCGAAGACGAAAGAGGCACGCTCTGCATCTCCTCGCAGGTAGGCTGCGCGCTGGAATGTACCTTCTGCTCAACAGGGCGTCAGGGCTTCAATCGCAATCTGAGTGTTGCCGAGATCATCGGCCAGCTGTGGCTGGCTAATCATGCGTTGCGGCAGGATCCTTATTACTCACAATTGTCATCCAGTGACCGTATCATCAGCAATGTAGTGATGATGGGCATGGGCGAACCACTGGCGAATTTTGACAATGTCGTCACCGCGCTCAATATCATGCTGGACGACTCTGCCTATGGCTTGAGCCGGCGACGGGTGACCGTGTCTACCAGCGGCCTGGTGCCGGCGATGGACCGGTTGAGAGACGAATGCCCGGTGGCGCTCGCTGTGAGCCTGCATGCGCCTAACGATGCACTCAGGAATGAGATTGTGCCGATCAACAGGAAATACCCGTTAAAGGAACTGATGGCCGCCTGCCAGCGCTATCTGGAAAAAGCGCCGCGTGATTTTGTGACGTTCGAATATGTGATGCTGGATGGAGTGAACGATAAACCGGAACATGCCAGACAATTACTGTCACTGGTGAAGGATGTGCCGTGCAAATTCAACCTGATCCCGTTCAATCCTTTTCCGGATAGCGGGTATAAAACTTCCAGCCGTGACAATATCTCCCGTTTTCGCGATATCCTTATGCAGGAAGAGTACGTCGTGACCACCAGAAAAACGCGCGGGGATGATATTGATGCAGCATGCGGTCAGCTGGCGGGGCAAGTGCAGGATAAGACGCGCCGTGTTGAAAAACGGCTATCCATCCCGATTCAAGTGAGCCAAGAGATCGATCAAAGCGCCAATCAAACCACTATGGATGACCTTGTAAACTAAATGAGTGAAGAAACACCACCACTGAATGAAGATATCACTGAAACGCACAGGTTGCGTCCGGCACTGGGCACGTCACTTCGAAATGCCCGTGAAAATCTCAAGCTCGAGATAGAGGAAGTAGCGCAACAGCTCAGGATGAGCGCGCATCAGGTGATTGCATTGGAACAGGATAACCATGCAGCACTGCCTGCAGCCACTTTTGTGCGCGGATTTATCCGCAACTATGCGCGCTTATTGCAAATTGATCCTGCACCACTGCTCAATGCCTATCACCAGATGCAGCCGGATAGCCAGCTGCATAACTCGATCTCCTTGAAACTGGAATCCATCCCCATTACCGACAACGCACAAAAAAGCTTCCGCCTTTATCTGCTTGCTTCTTTTCTGCTGATCGTACTCGGTAGCGGCTGGTGGTTGTATATGGAATGGAGCGACAAGCAAGTCAAAATCCATAATGCACATGTTGCCGTAACCCTGCCGGAAGCCGCCGACAAGCAATCAGCCAAACAAACAGATACACAAGCAGGACCGAACACCAACCTGAATCAGGAGAATGCGGCAACACCGGCATCTGAGACAGGTACGCAGATACCAATGCCCGCAGCCGAAGCAACAGCTGCAACCCAGAAACCGGCTGTGGCTGTATCGCAACCAACTCCGGTAGCGTCACCGCCTGGTGCAGCACCCTCTGTAGCACTGGCTACCACGCCGCCTGCTGCGCAAAAAGCGCTGACACCCGTTGTTGCTGCGACAGCACCACCCGTGATTACCACGCCTGCACCCGCTGCGCCGGCAGGCAGCATACGCATGACTTTTTCCGAGCCGACCTGGGTCAGCGTGACCGATGCCACGGGAAAAGAGGTATTCAACAAGACCAAGGCAGCCGACAGCGAAGATAGCGCGGACGGCAAACCGCCGTTCAATGTGGTGGTCGGTAATGCCGCAGGTATACAGATGTTTTACAAGGAT
>CAIQPV010000564.1 GCA_903873725.1 uncultured Nitrosomonadales bacterium | reverse complement strand
GAGCCGATTTTCGCCAGCCATGACAAATCACAGGTGGAAATTTTTTGTTATGCGGAAGTTAAGGAAGAAGACGAACTTACTGGCCGTTTTCGGCAATTGGCCGATCACTGGCATTCAACCGTAGGACTAAGCGACGATGCAGTGGCAAAAATGATGCGTGATCACCAAATCGACATTCTGGTGGACTTGGCTGGGCATACCGCCAATAACCGGTTACTGGTATTTGCCCGGAAACCCGCACCAATCCAGATTACTTATCTGGGTTACCCCGGCACAACGGGACTGTCTGCAATGGATTACCGTATTACCGACTACCACGCTGACCCCGAGGGTATCGCCGACGCCTATTATGCCGAACGGCTGTTACGACTTCCGGGTAGCTTGTGGTGTTACCGTCCCAGCGACGATATGCCGGAAATCCGGCCCTTGCCTGCCATTACACGCGGTTATCTCACTTTCGGCTCGTTCAACAACTTCAACAAGGTTGACCAGCCCACGCTGGATTTGTGGAGCGAACTTTTAAGGGTGTTGCCGACTTCCCGTTTGATGATACTCACCGTGCCGGTGGGAGAAGAACGGCAGCGCCTTATAAGCCGTTTTGCAGCGTTTGGCATCGCTGCCGAACGTCTTGAGTTCCACGGCAAATTGCCTGCCACTGAGTTTCACCGCAAGTTTCTCGAAGTGGACATCACCCTCGATCCAGTAACCGTCAATGGCGCAACCACGACTTGCGAATCGCTATGGATGGGAGTACCGGTCATCTCGTTAGTGAAAACGCGTTTCCTCACCCGTGCCGGGTTGAGTATTCTCAGCACGGCGGGTCTGACCGGTTTCGCCGCTGCCTCGCCCGAGGACTATGTTCGCATTGCCGCTTATTTCGCGGACAACCTCCCTCTGTTGGCGGAAATTCGCGCCGGGTTGCGCGACCGTATCGCAGCATCACCGCTTATCGATGAAGTTGGCTTCACCCGCAACCTGGAAAACCTCTACCGTGAAATATGGGATAAATGGTGCAGCGTTACCTGAACGTTTGTTTCAACACATGCTTGGTGTTATTACGTATTTAGACGTTGGAATCCAGTACTTTATTTTGGTAAAACAGGCTCAATTTATGTGCGATATAAACGTACAAATTCTTTGCTTGCATATCGCGCAATATGAATTCTTTCATACTATATCTCCGTTCAAATCCTGTCGAAGTAAGGAATATACCATTGCGCCATACGGGACATGCCAACTCGTTTCGACAAGGGTAACCACATCGCTAGATTCTGGTTTTCCCAGCTTACCGCAGTGTGGTCAGCGAGCCAGCTACAGGAGTAACTATTGATCCGGTCATTGATAAAAATCCGTTTGCGACCACAACAGCCTTTTTGCCACAATGCGGGAAAGAAACTGACTTCTCCGACAAGTTCATAGAGAAATCCGGTTTCCCCGCTGCTGCCAAACAGGGCGTAAGCAACCCTGCCTCGATTCTCGCACCATAGCACATCAACACTCTCCGCCGGTAGCGGCAACTGGCGGTAATCCTCTGTACGGCGCAAAGTAATCATATTAAGTCTGCTTCGGCGAATTTCTTCCAGTAGTGAGGAGCCCGCCTCCAACGCTGGCAATGTCACGTTGCCGGGCGATCCGGCAATAATATCTTTCAATTCCACTTCGCCAAGTACGCCGAAATCGTCTGCCACCCATCCGAGGCGAGAATAGAAGGATTGTCTCCGCGACCACAACACGCCGAAGTCAACCCCGCCTTCATGCAACCGACTTGCTGCTGCCTTCAACAAACGGCTTGCCAATCCATTCCCGCGCCGTGCCGGATGGGTATAAACCATCCCTATCATTGCGCCGCGAAAATATTCGCCACCCTCGCGCCAATCAAATTGACGCATCGCCAATGCGGAAACAATTTCGTCGCCATCCTTGCAAACAATTATATTTTGGAGGTTGTTTGGGCAAAATACCGTGGGGAAGCGGAGTCGAAGAGAAATTGCCCGCCCCTTTCCGAAAATAAACTCATTATCGAGCAAAGCAACCAATCGTTCCAACTCGTCCGGTTGGCAGAAGCGAATGTCCATACACATATTACCATCCGGTGCGCATACATTTAGCCACAAGTTCCCGTTCCTCATCACTAACCCACCAGCCACAAGGAATGCTCAGATTTTGTGCGTCGAATGCGGCGACACCGGGCAATTGCCGCTTTCCACCGCCGAAGCATGAGTAACCGTCGTTACGCAAGTGAAGACGTTGCGCGCCGATGCCATAGGAAAGCAGCTTGCGAATCAAGTCGTCGCGTCTTTCTGCGAGCAGCGCGTAAGTCCAGAAGCCCGATATGCTGTCTTCACGCCGTTTGAGAAGTCTCAAACCGGGGATCCCGTTCAGGTTGGCATCAAAATATTGGCCGTTGGCGCGATGGCGCGAGACGATCATGTTGAGATGAGGCAGTTGTGCTACCCCCAGAGCGGCGGCGATTTCGTTCATCGGGAAGTTGAACCCGGCCAGCGGGATGTCAAAAGTGGGATTCAAGTCGCCATTGGGCAGACGAAATTTCGCCGGGTCGATGCCAAAGCGCCGTAGATGGCGCGCTGTCCTTGTCACCTCGGGATCCGCTGTCAGTAATATCGCCCCTTCCCCAGTGGTGATGTGCTTGGTGGCGTAAGAAGAATATACCGTGAAATCTGCCTCTCCTCCAAGACGATGTCCACTGCATTCCGCGCCCAAGGCTTCGCTGGCGTCCTCGACCAGTTTAATGCCATTTTGCCGCGACAGCGCCAACATACCTCCTACGTTCGCAACGTCGCCGGACCAGTGATATAGAAGAATGGCACGGGTTCTGTCAGTAATCAATCCTGCAATGTTGCCAGGTTCCGGCATGCCGGTGAGGGGGTCAATATCACACCACACCGGGCTGGCAAAAAGGTTTGCAATTGGTGACACCGTCGCCGAACAGGCCAAAGGTGAGGTGATCACTTCGTCGCCCGGACGGACTCCAGACAAATATAGTGCCAAAGTGAGCGCGCCGGATGCGTCGCCAAGAGCCACCGCGTCCGGCATGCCCATCCATGCGGCGAACCGGGACTCAAATTCTGCCACATGCCACCCCGCACCCAGCTGACCACTTTCCAGAACGGATTTCAGTGCGGCATAGGCCGATTCCGCCATGAATACTTTGAACAAGGGGATGGAAAACTGTGCCATCGCTATCCTACCAGCCCTGCCGAATCACGTCGACGATGTATTCCCGCTGCGCGTCGTTCACCCACCAGCCGCAGGGAATATGGATCATGCGTCGGTAAAAATTATCCAGTCCGGGCAGATCGCAACGGCTGGAGGCAAACACCGAATGGAGGTCGTTGCGCTTGTGTGCCTGTGAGTTGGCTATACCATGGGCGGTGAGATGACGCGAGAATTTTTCACGCTCCTCCACCAGCACGGTATAAAACCAATAAGAGGGTTCGGCGCATTCTTCCCATCTGCACAGTTCCAGACCGGAAATCCCTTGCAGCGCCCGGTCGAAATATTGTCCGTTGGCAATGTGGCGCGCAATGACCGGGGCAATGTGGTCGAGTTGCGCCAGTCCTATGGTGGCAGTGACGTTGTTCATGTGGTATTTGTAGCCCGCTTCCGCCACGTCGACCTCGATGCGCGATGCGGTACGGTCGATGCCGAACCAGCGGAAGCGGCGCCCCCTGGCGAGTAGCGCTTCCCGGTCGCACAAGCCATTGCAGGCCAGCATGCCGCCGTCCACAGTGGTCATGTGCTTGATCGCCTGAAGCGAGAACATGACAAATTCCGAATGCGTTCCGACCGGTGAACCGGCGTAGCGCGCACCCAGCGCATGTGCGGCATCCTCTATCACCGGGATGCCGTGTGAAGCGGCTGCGGAGCGAATACCGTCTATGGGGGCAGGAATGCCGCCGTAGTGGACAACCATCACAGCACGGGTGCGGTCGGTAATTTTATCTGCCACCGCAACCGCCGAAAGGTTGCCGTTGGCAGGATCGACATCGGCCCATACGATCTTTGCCCCGACATGCAAAATTGCCATATTGGTCGGCTCCGCCGTCATGGCGGTAGAAATCACCTCGTCGCCGGGTTGGACACCAGCCAGCACCAGCGCTGAATGCAGTGCTGCGGTGCCGGAATAGAAAGACAAAATATCGGGACTACCGACGAAGTCGCCGAAACGGCGTTCGAATTCCGCTACCGGCAGACCTTCTGAAATCTGGCCGCTATACAGGATTTTCTCAAGGCGCGGCATGAGCGTAGTGCGTGGCGGCAGAAAAACTTTGAACAGCGGGATTTCATCGTATCGACTATAACCAATGAAATTCCCAGCCTCTTTTTCCCGGCTCGTCAAATGACCACCAGACGTATCAGAAATTGACAAAATAGCCATCGGTCATCTCCACATCCTTGGATTCCTTGATTTGTGCGCTGGCAAGATGCCATCGCATGTCATGCCAACTTTTCTCGTCGCGGCTATGGATACGAACTTTTTTGCACCAAGCTTAAACCGGTGGCGCAAGATTAGGTTGCCGAAAGAGCCGGCTCCACCTTTCATAAGCATCCTTGTTTGCGAATAGTCGTAGCTTCCCCTAGCTATTAACATTCGATGTCGATTGTCTTTTATGCCTCTATACCATTTCAGTAACTGATCGTTCTCATGCTTAGCGTGGGAATGCAGCTTCGGACGCTCTGCATCCCGTTTGGATGTGCACTGTTGCCAACAGAAATGACGCGGAGCATACACGACCGCGTTACCACGCGAAGCGTGGGAACGATATAACGGCCTACTGCCTCCACCCAGCCAGCAACAGTACCCGGTTGAAAATTGTTCATAGGCATGTTGTCTTTAGTTTTCTACCATGACTGTAATTTTCCCACATTTCAAGACTAGTCGGGGCTAGTGTAAGCGCAGTAAGTTAGTTGTGCAAAGACCATGCAGAAAAAATGATCGAGATGCGGAAATACAAGTGTTGGATATCGACTTGGGTATTTGGCTACGCACAGTCGGAACGTGTGCAATGGTAGGTGCTCCTTAAATTGAACAAACAGCAGCTTCCCTAAGTGCATATGTGCCCTCCTGACAGTAGTCAGTAATTTGGCGCAAGTTCAAATCGGTTGCAGAAAAATATGCCATATAGTAACGATTGCACAATGAGTTATTATGCGTTATCTATCGTATTGGATTCAACCGAATCTCGATAAGTATCGTTAATCCGCTATCAGGAACGCCTCTTGAGATAATATGGAAAGGAGCGCAGCAAATAGCTCCATCCCAAATTGCGCGTTTTTCAGAAGGGCGACAACACAATCAGTTTGATGAAAATAGATTGCGCTAGAAAAGTACCCACTAAAATGAGCTCTCTTCGTTAGAATGCCAACGAGCAGGCTTGGTAAACTTGGAAGCATGGTGAGATACATATACACCTGTTTCAGAAACAAATCTCGACAATAGAAGTCCAATTCCCAATAGGAATAGCCTTATGACATTGCCGCAGCTACAATTACCTGACACTTTGAACTATGTGGGTGTATTTCTCACCCTTGAGTGCAACTTGAGCTGTAGCTACTGCATCAACGATCCACAGCAGGCGGGACAGCGGGAAGTCCTGTTTCCGATCACAGCCAAATCCTTGCGTAAATCCCTGACGCCGGCAGAATGGGTGCGCGCCCTGAACCGGATTCCCTTCCGCCAGGATTTGCCGTTAACCTTGCAGGGCGGTGAGCCAACACTCTATTGGGGAAGCAAGGGAATAGGCATAATTTTATCCGGAACTCCCCACTACTTTGATCTGCTCACCAATTTCGCTTTGAAACCTGATGTGTTTGCCAGCAATCTGAATGGTCAGCATCGCAAGTTGCAACGGGATGCGCCTTATCCTTCAATTCGCGTCAGTTATCACGCCGAAGAGATGAACCGCGTATGGCACGGTAGCGGTTTCACCGAACTGGTAAACCGCTGCGAAGCGTTGCGCGACTTCGGCTTCAACGTATCTCCGCTCAAGGCCGAGAGTGATGTCGGCATTTACATGGTGGCTCATCCCCAGAATCAGGTTACTCCCGAGATGGAGTCAACTTATGCCGGGCGCGTGCCTTTTGAAACCAAAGAATTTCTGGGCATACCATATAGGCAACTATGGCAGGAGTGGTGCGCAAGCCAACTACCCCAAGGTTCCACATCAACAAAAATATCAGATAATTTTTTATGTTAACACTGTCTACTTAAGGTTTATTAAAGCACTATGTTTAACTGGTTCAAAAAAATTGCTTCTTTCACAAATCAGGTATCAGAGACAAAAGTTGCCGCCAACCAAGGCGATGACTATATTTCTCAACTCGAAATAAGTGAAAGTGAAAACTTTAAGGATCAGGGAAATATATATTTAAACAATGGCCAACTGAATGAAGCAGCAGCCTGCTTTCGGCAGGCTATTGCTCGTAACCCCAATTATGTTGAAGCCCACTATAATCTTGGGCTTGCCCTGAAGGATATCG
>CAIQPV010000563.1 GCA_903873725.1 uncultured Nitrosomonadales bacterium | reverse complement strand
GGCCGTTGCATCAACCGTTTGCTGCGCGCATCTTCGCGCGCGGCCTTGGCGATGGCGCGGTCGTATTCGGAGATCTTCTTGTCGAGTTCGTCCGCGTGCGCCAGCAAGTCGCCGACACACAGGTTGGCGTAGCCCGGCAGGTCTTCCAGGTGCGCGACGAACTTCGGCGCCATCAGCTTGACCGTGTGACCGTACTGCCGGAACAGCCGCGCCCAGTGGTGCGCGCCCGAACACGCTTCCATGCCGATCAGGCACGGCGGCAGTTGTGCGATCAGCGGCAGCAAATCGTCGCGCTGCACTTTCGGCTTGACCAACTCGGCCTTGCCGCTATCATTGACGCCGTGCACGGCAAATACGCTCTTGGCGAGATCGATTCCTACGGTGATAATGCTCATGGACTTCCCCTTTCGTGGTGTTGATGAAATGTCAGAAATTCCATCATGGCACTTGTTGCCGTTCGCGGCTTCCGCCGCAGTCTCGGGACGGGGAAGTCCCTTTCATTCCCTAGCCATCATTAAGGAACTGTATCGTGTATCAATATGACCCCGATCTCGCACCTAATTCAGAGGAGTGGCTCGAACTCGACGAGCAGGAGCGGATTCTTCTCATTGAACAGCACCACCGCTGTGCGCGAGTAAAACTTCCCAACCTCGCAGCGCATGCCATTTTTCATTCCATCGTTGAAAACCAGATCGCAGAAGAGCTAGAACCAGTTTTGAGGGCAATGGCACGCCTCACTACAGAAGGTTTAACTCGACATGAAGCAGTCCACGCCATTGGCTCAGTTGCCGCAGTGCACATTTACGACCTTTTAAATTCAAAGGATGATGCAATAACTTCACAAGCTCGCTATAACGCCGCTGTTGAAAGACTCAATGCAAAAAGTTGGCGTGATGGCTAACCTTATACATGGAGGCCCACTTTTGCCAAGCATTTTCAATCAATGATTTTGAGAATAGGTAAAGATTTCTAAGAGAAGAAGTCGTAAGCAACTTTGGCTTCCCAAACTCAGACAAGCTGCTATTTCACATTGATGAAGCAATGAGCTGGGAGTGCGTGAGAAACTTGAAATTGATGAAAGAAACTCTTCTGTTGGTTCGCAACATAGCCATGCAAGCGGCACTTGAAGAAATAAATGAGTTGGTTGAAATCGTCAGGGAGCATCTTGATGAAGTCCATTCTGCGATTGCGGAGGGCGAGAAGCTTTGAGCAAGAAATATTTAGAGCGCGTCCCCGATCGTGTAAGCGGTGCCTGGGGTTTCCGAGGCACGCGGGTCCTGTTGCCGCGCTCTTCGAGAACCTCGAAAAGACGGTTCTGTCCATCAGTTCATTGAATTGAAGTAAAGGGCGATTAGAATCAGCTCTCCATCACCTCCACACTCACCCCCAACTCTTTCCACTGCCTGGTTTCTTCCTGCAATGCGGTATCGGTCAGCGGATTCTGCGCGAGCCAGCCGGGGGCGAGGATAAGGTGGAATTTCGTGCCGCTGAAACGGCCTTGCATGGCGGGCAATCTGGCATCACTGCGGCTGCGGTAGAACAGCGCGGCAAGCCGTATCGCCATGATCAGCGCCATGTCTTCATGCGTGTCGACAAGGGCGCCGCGCACCTTGTCCAGTTTGCCACGGTGCGCCAGTGCCAACAGGCTGAGGCGAGATTGTTCCTTTTTGGAGAAGCCGGGCATGTCGGCGTTGGCGAGGATGTAGGCAGTATGCTTGTGATAGCCGCTGTGTGCAACGCTAATGCCAATCTCGTGCATGTCCGTCGCCCAGCCGAGCAGACGGAGCGCATCTTCGCCGGCTTGCCCTTCCATGAACTGCTGCGCGAGCTTGTCGGCCAAGTGTGCCACGCGCTCGGCCTGACGCACGTCCACGTGGTAGCGGCGCATGAATTGTTTGACGGTGACATCGCGCATGTCGTGGTGGTGAAACCGCCCGAGCAGGTCGTACAGCACACCTTCGCGCAGCGCTCCCAGCGCGGGCTCCATCCGTTCTATCCCCAGTTCGCAGAACGCGGCATACATGATGGCAAATCCGCCGGGCAGCACCGGGATGCGGTCGGGCCGCAGGCCAAGCAAGTCTATACGGCGCGGATCGCCCCAGATCAACAGTTGTTCACGCAACACTTCCAGCCCGTCGCGGGTCAATCCGCCATCGCTGTAACCATTCTGTTCGAGCACATCACACAGCATCCGCGCGCTGCCGGATGAACCCAGAGCCACATCCCAATGGCCCCGCGAAAATTCTGTCTCGATAGTTTGCAACTCGTTGCTCGCGGCAAGCTCGGCCTGCTTGAGGTTGGATTTGTTGATCTTGCCATCGGGAAAATAACGCAGGCTGTAGCTGACACATCCCATGTACAGGCTTTCCAGCCTGAGCGGCTCCAGCCCCCTGCCGATAATGAATTCGGTGGAGCCGCCGCCGATGTCCATCACCATGCGTTTGCGATCCGATTGCGGCAACCCTTGCGCGACGCCGAGGTAGATAAGGCGCGCTTCTTCGCGCCCGGCGATGACTTCGATGGGAAAGCCGAGTGCAACTTCGGCCTGTTGCAGAAATTCCGGGGCGTTTTTTGCAACGCGCAGCGCATTGGTGCCCACCACTCTTACCGCCTCGCGCGGCAACTCGCGCAAACGTTCACCGAAACGTTGCAGACAGATCAGGGCGCGCTGTTGAGAAGCCTTGTCCAGTCGTTTGTCATCGGCCAGCCCGGCGGCCAGTCGCACCGGTTCGCGCAGACTGTCCAACATGTAAAGCTGATCATTTTCCACCCGCGCAATTTGCAGGCGGAAGCTGTTGGAACCCAGATCAACTGCCGCGAGGATTGACTGTTGTTGCACGAACTGTGGCGCTCCCATTATTTTATCCCGAGCATTTAATTTGCAAAGTCAGGGACTTTATCATTTAAGTGTTACGTTTCCATGTCAAATCAAGTTCACGTGCGGCCTTCACGTCATCCAGCCTGCGTACCGGCAAGGTATAGGGCGCACCCTTCACCATTGCGGCATCGGCATACGCTTCGTCACGGATTTCTTTCATCGCGGCGACGAAGCTGTCCAGCACTTCTTTTGATTCGGTTTCGGTCGGTTCGATCAGCAGGCACTCCGCCACCAGCATCGGGAAGTAGGTGGTGGGCGAGTGGAATCCTTTGTCCAGCAGGCGCTTGGCGATATCCATGGCGGATACGCCGGTAGCATCTTTCAGTTCCTTCGCCGAAATAATGAATTCGTGGCTGGCGCGGCGTTGCGGGAAAGCGACGGTATAACCGACCTTCTGTAATTCCGCCATCAGATAGTTGGCGTTGAGCGTGGCGAAGTCGGCAACGCGCCGCATGCCTTCAGCCCCCAGCATGCGCGCATACACATAGGCGCGCAACAGCACGCCCGCGTTACCCATCCAGGCTGACAGGCGACCGATGGTCTGCGGCAGGTCTTTTTCCGTGAGCCAGCGATAACATTCCTGGCTCCCTCGCCCGCTGGCGGGAGAGGGTTGGGGTGAGGGAGATTTGCCCACCAAGGGAACAGGCATGAACGGCAACAAACGCGGCGCAACGCCGACAGCGCCCGCGCCCGGGCCGCCCCCACCGTGCGGAGTGGAGAAGGTCTTGTGCAAATTCATGTGGATCACGTCGAAGCCCATGGCACCCGGCTTTACCTTGCCGAGGATGGCGTTCAGATTCGCGCCATCGTAATACAGCAGGCCCCCCGCGTCATGCACGATCTTCCTGATATCCTGAATTCTTTTCTCGAATACACCCAGCGTGGAAGGATTGGTCAGCATCAAACCCGCCGTCTGCGGGCCAATGGCGGCCTGCAACGCACCGAGCTCCACGTCGCCGTTACGGTCGGTGGGAATCTCTTTCACGGTATAGCCGCACATGACTGCCGTCGCGGGATTCGTGCCGTGCGCCGCATCCGGCACGATGATCTCAGTGCGCGCCGTATCGCCGCGAGAATCATGATAGGCACGAATCATGGCGATACCCGCGAATTCGCCCTGCGCGCCCGCCATCGGCGTCAGACTCACGCCCGCCATGCCGGTGACGTCTTTCAGGATTTCCTGCAGGTCATACAGGCAGGCAAGGAAGCCTTGCCCCGTGCTTTCCGGTGCCAGCGGATGACGCGCCAAAAAATTCGGCAGCATGGACAGTGAATTGCATGCGCGCGGGTTGTACTTCATGGTGCAGGAGCCGAGCGGGTAGAAATTCGTGTCTATGGAAAAGTTCTTTTGCGACAGGCGCGTGTAATGACGCACTACATCCATCTCCGAAGATTCCGGCAACAGCGGCTGGTCGGTACGCAACAGCGATGCGGGGATGCCGGTTGCTTTTGCATCGCCGATGGGTGCCTGTGCGGCATTGCGGCGACCGGGATGGGAGCGTTCGAAAATCAGCATTACTTGTTCCTTGACAAGAGTTTGTCATTCCCGCGCAGGCAGGAATCCAGCAAGACAAAAATGCATTTTGTTTAAACCCACTGGATTCCCGCCTGCGCGGGAATGACGGTTCTTTATTTCAGTGCCGCAAGCGCCGCATCATAATTTGGCTCTTCCGCAATTTCTTTTACCAGCTCGGCATGTATCACCTTGTTGCTTTCATCCAGCACCACCACCGCGCGTGCAGTCACACCGGCAAGCGGGGCGCTGGTAATTTCCACACCGTAATTGCGAGCGAATTCGCGTCCACGCATCAGCGACAGCGTGGTGACATTTTCCAGTCCTTCGGCAACGCAAAAACGACTCGCGGCAAAAGGCAGATCGGCGGAAATTACCAGCACTACCGTGTTATTCAGCTTGCTTGCAGACTCGTTGAACTTGCGCGTCGAAGTCGCGCATGTCGGCGTGTCCAGGCTGGGGACAATATTCAGCACTTTGCGCTTGCCGGCAAAATCGTTCAGCCCGACATCTTTCAGGTCTTTGGTTACCAGAGAAAATTGGGGCGCGGTCTGTCCGACGCTTGGGAAAGTCCCATTCAGGGTTACCGGATTG
>CAIQPV010000562.1 GCA_903873725.1 uncultured Nitrosomonadales bacterium | reverse complement strand
TCAAGCTCGAATGGCGACAGAAAGGATCAGATGCATATTTTGATGCATATTCACTGTCGGATGGCACACTCCGTTTTATTTGTCTCGCGACATTGCTGCTTCAACCTTCGCCCCCTGCACTTATTCTGCTCGATGAGCCTGAGCTTGGCCTGCATCCATTTGCGATTCGCATTCTGGCAGAGATGTTAGAAGCTGCATCCAAGCGTGTGCAGGTGGTGCTCGCCACGCAATCGGTAACACTGCTCAATAATTTTGAACCCAAGGATGTGATCGTTGCAGAAAATGATGGGTTGAAGACAAGCTTTCAGCGCTTGGACGAGGAAAAGCTCAAACATTGGCTCGAAGAGTTCAGTATCGGTGAACTCTGGGAAAAGAACGTTCTCGGAGGCCGCCCATGACACGGCTTTTGATGGTGGTAGAAGGTCAGTCCGAGGAAATTTTTGTCAAGCAAACGCTCACGCCGTATCTCAAGGAACGCGGGGTATTTGTTCAGCCGCCAATAGTGCTATGGACAAAGCGAATTTCCAGCGGTGGCGGTTTTCGGGGTGGGGTTTCAAACTGGAACCAGATTCGCAAGAATCTGATGCCACTGAACGCGCTGAAATGTACGCCATGACCGGGAAAGGTGAGAGTGCTGTCTATGGTCGGATATTCGATGATCTACAAACGTCGCTGGCAGGAAACTTTCGTGGGTATATCCGTGATGCGGAAGCGATGGGGCAGGGGCCGCTGGGAAATTCAGCATTCAGCCGCTGGGCGCAGGATAGGATCATGGCAACCTGGCTGTGGATAGGGTTGATCGCTTACCGGTTGCAAGTGCTGATGGGATGGCTGCTGCCTGGGATTTTCATCATCCTGGCAACCTATCTTGATGGGCATTATGTCCGTGAAATCCGGAAGTATTCCTTCGTCGCCCAAAGCCCGATACGGCACAAGCTCGGCGTTCGGGTGATGTGGATCGTCATGACGGGACTCGCCGGATGGCTCATGGTTCCGGTGCCGATGCCATCGCTACTGGCTCCCGCATTGATAGTCCTGATCTCATGTTCGTTGTGGCTGTGGGTGAGTAATCTGCAGAAGCGGCTGTAACCGGCACTGAAATTCGCTCACCGCGACAGAGCCAAAGATTAGCTACAGGTGGTATCTATCTATTAAATAAACTAAAACATGTTGATAAATTAAACCAAAGCATGTAGATTAAATAAGCCAATCCATGTGGATTGTGAGCAATAAATCATAAGGATTCAATATGGCTCGCCCGAGATTTACAGAGCAACAGAAGTTGGCGAAGGCATTGACCGAGCTTCATCAAGTTCTTGGATCGGAACGCGGCGTTGTCCGTGGCAACCAGATCAGGAATGCGGCGCGGGTGCTATTGCTGGAGAAAGGATACCTGCGCGAGATACTAAAAGGCTGGTACTTCGTTTCCGATCCATTAGCGGCTCCCGGCGATACCACGCCATTTTTTGCCAACTACTGGGAGTACCTCGCCAGCTATTTATCCGAGAGGTTTGGCAGTGACTACTGCCTGACCGCTGAGCATTCCTTGCTCCGGCAAGCTCAGTACAATGTGGTTCCGAGGCAGGTCAATGTGATGCTGGCGGTCAATCAAAGCCAGATTCAGGAACTTGCCTTCGGTCACAGCGTTGCATTGTATCCTGGCGGGAAAAGCTTTCCTGTGCCGGAGTATCAGGAGATCGTGATGGGGGTGCGCTGCATGTCGGCACCGTACTGTCTGGTCATGCTGAATCC
>CAIQPV010000561.1 GCA_903873725.1 uncultured Nitrosomonadales bacterium | reverse complement strand
CGCTGTGAGCACAAATCAATGCCGAGCAGGTTGCCCGGCAAGTGCAGCGGTGCCAGATGAACAAGACTTTCCAGACGCGCGCGCTCAACACCATCAACAAGCCTTGCCGCATCAGCCATGTCTCCGCCGTGAACGAAACGGTGCCCCACTACAGAAGGTCTTTCGCCCCCCAAGTCAAGCATCAGCCGGTCAAATGCCTCTTGAGGATCACGTACATGCCCATAATAGAAATTGCGACGCGACCCGTCGTCATGGAACAGGCTCGCCTTGATGGATGACGAACCGCTGTTGATGGTGAGGATGGTCGGCATGGCTTGTTTGTAAAATGTGAGAAGTGAAAGGTGAAACGTGAAAGGTGCAAAGCACAACGTTTCTACGTTTCACTTTTCACAGGTTCATCTTCACTTTTCACCGGTTCAGTACGGCCAGGTCCAGCCATCGACTTCAGGCAAGTCTATGCCATTTTCGTAAGCATAGTTGCTGCATTCGATCTGCATGTCATGCATTTTTTTTTTACGTGGGCACCGGCCACATGCAGGGCGGGAAGACGATCTATCACGTCGATAACCAGACTGAAACGGTCGATTTGATTCCGGATCGCCAGTTCCAGAGGCGTATTGATGCTGCCCTTTTCCTTGTAGCCGCGCACATGCCAATTTTTGTGGTTGTTGCGACGGTAGGCCAGCCGATGGATTAACCACGGGTATCCGTGGAAGTTGAACATGACCGGTTTATCCAGCGTGAACAAGCCATCGAAGTCTTTGTCCGACAAGCCGTGAGGATGCTCGCTGGCGGGGGTCAGTTTGTAAAGATCGACCACATTGATGAAGCGTACCTTCAATGCAGGGAAGTTTTCACGAAGCAGCACGACTGCCGCCAAGGCTTCTTTGGTCGGAATATCGCCCGCGCTGGCAATCACCACATCGGGTTCTACTCCTTGGTCATTACACGCCCAGTCCCAGATGCCGATACCTTTGGTGCAGTGCTTGATCGCCGCATCCATGTCCAGGAACTGCAAATGCTTCTGCTTGTCGCAGACGATCACGTTGATATAGTTGGTGCTCTTCAGGCAATGATCGGCCACCGAAAGCAGGCAGTTCACATCGGGCGGCAAATAGATGCGGGTCACTTCCGGACTCTTGTTTACCACCACGTCGAGAAAACCGGGATCCTGATGAGTGAATCCGTTGTGATCCTGCCGCCACACAGTCGAAGTAATGAGCAGATTCAGCGACGACACCGGAGCTCGCCAAGGCACGTCTTTGGACATGGCAAGCCATTTGGCGTGCTGATTGAACATCGAGTCGATGACGTGGACGAAAGCTTCGTAGGTGGAGAAGAAACCGTGGCGTCCGGTGAGCAGATAACCTTCCAGCCAGCCTTCCAGTGTGTGCTCGGAGAGCATTTCCATCACACGACCGTCCGGCGACAATTCGCCGCCACCCGCATCTTCCGGCAAATAATCAGCCAGCCAGGTTTTCTTGCTGACTTCATAAATGTTGTCCAATTTATTTGAGCTGTTTTCGTCCGGGCCAAACACGCGGAAATTGTGCATGTTGTCGCGCATGATGTCGCGCAGAAATTTGCCCAGCGGACGGGTATTCTCGGCGGTGGTTGTTCCCGGTTTGGTCACCGCAATTGCATAATCCTTGCTGTCAGGCATGTGCAGGGCTTTGCGCAGCAAGCCTCCATTTGCATGAAGATTTGCGCTCATGCGACGATTACCTTTGGGAGCCAATGCTTTTAGTTCGGGAAGCAGCGTACCGTTCTTGTCAAACAGATCTTCCGCCTTGTAACTCTTCAGCCACTCTTCCAGTTT
>CAIQPV010000560.1 GCA_903873725.1 uncultured Nitrosomonadales bacterium | reverse complement strand
GCTGTTTTTCGTTGTGATGTTTAACTGTCCTGAGCATTTCTACCGGTGCAAAGTCGTCTGTCAAGACCTTCGCCGAGCTAGAGATATTTACATCCCTTCGTGCCGTAACAAGTTCACGCAAATCATACTTTAACCGATACATCTCCTGAGCCCGGCTCGACCTTCTGGCAAGTTCAGTAGTTGATAGCCGAGGGCCCGCATAACCAATAAGAACGATATTTCTATCAGCTTCAATGGCGTCCACTTGATCAAATACCTTCTTCATTGTCAAATAGGCTGAGTCGAAAAACATGGTTGACGGCTCAACGTTTTGCGCAACAATACCTCCTTCGTTTAGTCGAGCCTTGACAAGACTGTAGAACTCCTCGGTCGTAAGATGAAAAGGCACAAAAGGACCGCGATACGCATCAAGAAGAATAAGATCAAACTTGTCTTTCGTCTGAGATAAATAAACTCGACCATCCTTGTTATGAATTCGTAGCCGATTAGTTTCTTCCACGCCAAAGTATTTTCTTGCTAGAGTGATCACGGCAGGATCAAGTTCTGCAACGTCCGCAACTGCACCTTGAAGGTTTGAAACTAAATAGCTAATTGTTCGCCCACCACCTAACCCCACTAATGCAATGCGTTTTACCGGGGCTTGTCGATAAGCAAGTGCGCTAGTCATATATCGGGTATACGTAATAACGAGATCATCAGGGTTCTGCAAGTCGATAGCTGATTCTGTATAGCGGTTGGAGCGATAGCCAAAAAACATAGATATAAAAGTGCTTTGTTTTTCGACAAGAATTGTGTTGTACTCAGAATCGACAGTTTCGATCTGTCCATCTCTGAGCGTTCCAACCGAAACGGTTTGCGCGTATCCAATGTGAGGAGAGAGTATTCCAGCAAATACGGCCAAGGAAAAAAACACTATCGGCAATAGCAGCTTGGGGGCTTTCTCGTCGTTATGGCTTCGCAGGCTGAATAAAAGAAATATGAAACTCATCACGATTGAAATACTGCCAATAAGACCATAAATTGTTTTTACACCCAACATAGGAATGAAGAAGAAGCTTGTTAATAGCGTCCCTAAAATGCATCCCGCAGTTGATAGTCCAGATATTCTGCCCGATATTGTTCCTGAATGATCCTTACGGTCAAGCAACAGACGCACGCAATACGGCGAGACTGCAGCTAATAGAGCTGCCGGCAAACAAGCCAGTGAAAGAGAAGTCAACAATGCCGCGTAGCGAACGTCATCGATCCAATCTAATATCCTGTTGATCACAACGTCACCAAAGAGCGGAACTACAACGATAGCGAACGCTGCTATGATGAACAAAATGCCAATAATCCGGGTATCTGGTTTCCGATCAGCAGCTATTCCACCTACCGTGTAACCTATAGCCATTCCGCTGAGGAATACGGAGATAAGAGCTCCCCATGTATAAATTGTGCCTCCAAAATAGGGGATTAGAGTTCTTCCAATTAGCATCTCCAACGACATTGTCACAAATCCAGAAACGACATTGTCACAAATCCAGATAAGAATACGGCGACATACAGCGCGTACGATAGGCGACTGTTGCGAAAGCTCACTGACGTTGATAATGGCATATTAATTCCAAATTTCTGAACAATCCCATCTTGCTTTCTTGATGGGTGATTAGCAGATTTTATTATCTAAAATCTTCCCCAAACAAAGGCTGAATTGCAAACATGCCAAATTGAGGAACCCAGGGCCCTACCGACTGATAATCTCCATCCAAGTTATTCCGATCTTTTAGAGTTGCCTGAACATGATCAACGTAGGAGTCGAGGTATTCTGGATTTGTCGTAATTGAAAACAACTCCCATAAGCCCCATGCACGACTGAAATTGAGTCCATATTCATGTGCTTCTTTTGGATCTTTTATTGGCAACGGAAGACGCGATGGTGGAAGAAAATTTGATACCCATTTATCAAACTGATCCCTACCCATTACTTTGGATGCAAATCGTTAAACGACTCGTTAAGTATGAATTCTGTAGAGTTGCAAATATTGCATTCCATTATTTGTCATTCCTTTCTTGCGCATGGTGAGAGACTTGTTTCGACTCCATGTGATTTAGGGTGGAAAATATTCCCAACTTAATATTGTGCTGCAGCAACGTCACCTATCGAAAAGAGGGCGCGACTTGCTGCTCCTGGCACGTTGTGCGCGTTCGATATTGTGAACCGCTTGCCGCAAAGCCGCCAGTGGCGCTCAACATAGCAACACATTTTAGATTACTAATCATGCTCCGGCTCCTCGACCGCACCGGTCGCTCCAGCCGTAGCCACACCGCTCTGTGCTCTTGCCGACGGGGAGGCGGGATCAGGCTTGGGCGCCTTGCCGAGCAGATAGTAGTCCATCACTTTACGCGCGATTGGTGCGGCGACGGTGCCGCCGTGCCCGCCATTTTCCGCCAGCACCGCCAGTGCTATCCTGGGTTTGTCGGCAGGTGCGAAAGCGATGAACCAGGCATGGTCGCGGTTACGTTCGGACAACTGGCTTGCGTTATATTTTTCACCCTGCTTGATGCCCACAACCTGTGCCGTGCCGGTCTTCCCCGCGAAAGCATAGGATGCGCCGGCTCCGGCCTGTGCGGCAGTGCCGCCGGGCCGGGTTACCGCCACCATGGCGCTTTTAATCAAAGCAACATGTTCCGGGTTGAGATTGAGGTTGAACTCCGGCTTTACTTCCGGGATGGCCGTATCTTTGCTGCCGCCATGCCTCACTTGCCGCACCAGATGGGGGCGGTAGCCTACGCCGTCGTTGGCCAGCACCGCCGTGGCGAAGGCCAGTTGCATCGGCGTAGTGAGGTCATAGCCCTGGCCGATGCCTGCCGACACAGTGTCGCCGCCATACCACTTTTGCTTGTAGCGTTTCATCTTCCATTCCTGCGACGGCATCAACCCGGATGTCTCGCCTTCCAGGTCTATGCCGGTTTTCTTGCCGAAGCCGAACTGCGACAGGAAATTGTACATGTTGTCTATGCCCAGTTCGACGGCGAGTCCGTAGTAGTAGGTGTCACATGACACCACGATGGACTTGAACATGTCCACCATACCGTGGCCGCCCTTCTTCCAGTCGCGGTAGTGGTGGCTGCTGCCCGCCAGGGTGTAGTAACCGGGATCACTGATGGTATAACCGGGCGAACGTATGCCGTAATGCAACCCCGCCAGGGCCATGAACGGCTTGATGGTGGAACCAAGCGGATACTGGCCGCGCAAAGCGCGGTTATTCAGTGGCACATCGGGCGAATCGTTCAACTCATTCCAGCTATCTTCGTCTATGCCGTCAATGAACAGGTTGGGGTCGTAACCCGGCCGGCTGACGAAGGCCAGCACCTCACCGTTGGTCGGGTCTATCGCCACCAGCGCGCCGCGAAAATTTCCGAATGCCTGGTCGGCGATTTCCTGCAGCTTGGCGTCAAGCGTCAATACCAGAGTGTTGCCCGACAACGGCGGGGTGCGCGACAGCACACGCACTCCGCGCCCGCCCGCGTCCACCTCCATCTGTTCGACGCCGGTGGTGCCGTGCAACTCGTTTTCGTAACTTTGTTCGATTCCGGTCTTGCCGATGTAATCGGAACCGAGATAGTTGCTGGCAATTTCATCGTCCTCAAGCTGCTGGATATCGCTGTCGTTGATGCGCCCGATATAACCGATCAGGTGTGAGGTTTGTTCGTTGTAAGGATATTCCCGAAACAGGCGCGCCTTGACTTCCACGCCCGGGAAGCGATAGCTCTGCGCGGCAAAACGTGCCACCTCTTCATCGTTCAGGCGGTTACGGATCGGCAGGCTTTCGAAATTGTGGCTCTCCGCCTGCAGTTTCTTGAAACGCTTGCGATCCTTGGGCTGGATGTCAACCAGTTGTGCCAATTGGTCTATCGTGGATTCCAGGTCAGCCACCTTGTTCGGAACGATTTCCAGCGTATAGCCGGAATAATTGTGCGCCAGAATCACACCATTGCGGTCAACGATCAGGCCGCGGTTCGGCACGATGGGCACTACCGAGATGCGATTGTTTTCCGCCAGCGTCTGGTAGTGGCTGTGTTTCACAACCTGCAGATAAAGGAACCGGGTCAGCAGCAGAAACAACAGCACCAGCACGAAGGCTATGCTCAGGGCCAGCCGCAACCGGAAATAATAGATTTCACGCTGGGTGTTCTTGAGTTCGACACGATGTTTCATGACTTGCCGCTCATAAATCGTCGGGATCCGGACGGGGCAGGCGCATGTTTTGCAACAACAGGGTTAATGGAATCCACAGCAAGGCCGATGTCACGCTGCCCAGAAAATAGGTCCATGCAACATAACCGTGCAATTGCCAATGTATCAGGGTATAAACCACATAGGCCAGCAGCAGAACGGGGAACACCTGCAAGGTTTGCTGGCGCAAATCGAACATCTGCATCCTGCGGTTCAGCACAACACCGCCGAATGCCAGGACAGTATAAGCCAGTGCATGCTGGCCGAACAGACTTGCATCCGCCACATCCGCGAAGATGCCGATCATCCAGGCCATGCCGATGCCAACGCGGTACGGCTTGTGGGTACACCAGTAGAGCAGCACCAGCGCCACAAAGTCCGGGTGCAACGCCAGCAGGATACCGTGCCACGGCAGCCAGTTGAGGAGGAGCGCGGCAAGCAGGCTTAAAGCGATAAACACGTTGCTGGCCGGCAACAGGAATTCCTGGTCTTTCGGGAAGTCGTTCATGGCTTCCTCCCCCTGCCCCGTTTGGGTTTGTCAGCACCCGTTTCAACCACGGCTTCCGGACGCTCGGGTAACTTCGGCAGTCCGGACAGGATTAACAGTTGGCGATGGCGATCCACTCCTGCCACCGGGAAACATTGGATGCGCGCAAACGGATAAGCGGGATCCCGCTCGATGTGGCCAACCTTGGCGACCGGCAAGCCGGGAGGATAAGTGCCGTCGATACCCGAGGTCACCAGCATGTCGCCCTCCTGGATGTCAGCGCTGTCAGGAATGTAACGCAACGCCAGGTCGCCGGTATCGCCGGAACCGAACACCACCGTGCGCAGCCCGTTGCGCAGCACCTGTACAGGCACAGAATGATCCTTGTCGGTAATCAGCGTGACTTCGCTCAACCAGGGATAGACGCGGGTAACCTGCCCGACCACGCCGATATCATCCATCACAACTTGTCCTGCCTGAACGTTGGCCTGTGCACCCTTGTCCAAAAATAATTTGCGCTTGAAGATGTCGCGCTCGACATACACAATCTCGGCCGGTTGCATGGGGAAGGCAGTGCGTTGCTGCAACGCAAGAAGATCGCGCAAGTGCTGGTTCTCTGCCTGTAACACCTGCAATTGCTGCAACTGCACGGCATCGATGGTGTGCTGTTGACGCATCCGGGTGTTGTCGAGGAGCAGATTGCCCTGAAGCGTGAAGAAGGAGTCTGCCTGTTGCCACAGTGCACCCGGTGCCGCAACCAGTCGCTGTAACGGATAAGTAAAAATGGACACCGCGCTCCGCACGGATTCCAGATACCGGTAACGGGCATCGACAAACAACAACAATAGCGAAAGCAGGACAAAAAACACCAGCCGGGCAGCAGGGCCGGGGCCGCGATTGAAAAAGCGAAAGGATTGGGTTTCTTCCATGGTCAGGGATCGGGAATCAGAAACCAGTAACAAACCCGCGCATATGCCGCATCTGATCCCTGATTTCTGCCCCCTGATTCTTGCTTAATCGCTGGTGAAAATACTGCTGAACTTGTCCATACGTTCGAGCGCCTTGCCGGAACCCCGCACCACGCAGGTAAGCGGATCATCGGCAACCAGCACCGGCAGGCCGGTTTCTTCCATCAGCAGGCGGTCAATGTCGCGTAACAACGCACCACCGCCGGTGAGCACCATGCCCTTGCTGGCAATATCCGCCCCCAGCTCCGGCGGCGTCTGTTCCAGTGCGGTTTTCACCGCGCTGACGATGCTGTTCAGGGGATCGGTGAGCGCTTCAAGGATTTCGTTGCTGGAAATAGTGAAGCTGCGCGGCACCCCTTCGGCAAGGTTGCGTCCCTTGACTTCCATTTCCCGCACTTCGGAACCGGGGAAAGCGGAACCGATTTCCTTCTTGATCATTTCGGCCGTGGTTTCGCCGATTAGCATGCCGTAGTTGCGGCGAATGTAGTTGATGATAGCCTCGTCGAATCTGTCGCCGCCGACGCGTACCGAGCCGGAATACACTGCGCCGCCCAGCGAGATCACCCCCACTTCGGTGGTGCCGCCCCCGATGTCCACCACCATTGATCCGGTTGCATCCTCTACCGGCATATCCGCGCCTATGGCTGCCGCCATCGGTTCCTCGATCAATTCCACGCGGCGCGCCCCTGCGCCATAAGCGGATTCGCGGATGGCTCGGCGCTCCACCTGGGTGGAACCGCACGGCACACAGATCACGATACGCGGGCTGGGCGTGAAGATACCGGACTTGTGCACGCGGCGGATGAACTGCTTGAGCATCTGTTCGGTAACGGTAAAGTCAGCGATCACGCCGTCCTTCATCGGGCGAATAGCGGTAATCTTACCCGGCGTGCGGCCCAGCATCTGCTTGGCCGCAAGTCCGACTTGCTGAATTACTTTCTTGCCGTTGGGACCGCCTTCCTGGCGGATTGCCACGACCGATGGCTCATTCAACACGATGCCCTGCCCGCGCGCCCAGATCAAAGTATTTGCGGTGCCCAGGTCAATCGCCAGGTCATTGGAAAAATAGCCGTTTAAAAAACCAAACATGTCATTGCCTTCAAGTGTCGTGAAAAAAAGCGCAAGGAGTGCGCCCGTAAAGGTGTTTATGATACCCTATTAAGCTTGTTTCGATAAAGACTAAATCCAAATGTCATTGACCATAGACGATGTAAAAAAAGTCGCCCGGCTGGCCCGGCTTGCAATAAGCGAACAGGAAGCGCAGACGGCGCATGCCCAGTTATCCGGCATCTTCGGCCTGATCGCCGAAATGCAGGCAGTGAATACCATCGGCATCGCACCCATGTCGCACGCCCAGGATGTGATCCAGCGATTGCGCGAAGACAAAGTAACGGAAGACAATCAGCGCGAACTGTTCCAGTCGATTGCGCCGCAAATTGAAGCCGGACTGTATCTCGTCCCCCAGGTCATCGAATAACATTATGCTCAATTCCAGTTTGCAACAGATCAGCGACGCGTTGCGCGGCAAAAAAATTTCCAGCGTCGAACTGACGCAACTCTACCTGAACCGCATCGCCACGTTCAACGGTGAACTCAATGCCTACATCACCGTAAACCCGGACATCTCGCTGGCACAGGCTCGTGCCGCCGACACAATGCTGGCGAACGGCAATGCGCAGCCGCTGACCGGCATCCCCATCGCGCAGAAAGATATCTTCTGCGCCAAGGGCTGGCGCACCACCTGCGGTTCGAAAATGCTGCACAACTTTATTTCGCCTTACGATGCGCACGTTATCACGCAATTCAATAATGCCGGCGCGGTGAATCTCGGCAAGACCAATATGGACGAGTTCGCCATGGGTTCGTCAAACGAAACCTCTTACTTTGGTGCGGTAAAGAACCCGTGGGATAGAACACGCGTGCCCGGCGGTTCATCCGGCGGTACTGCGACGGCAGTCGCGGCACGGCTTTGCGCGGCAGCCACCGGCACCGACACCGGCGGCTCGATCCGCCAGCCCGCAGCGCTCTGCGGCATCTCCGGCCTCAAACCGACTTACGGCGTGGTGTCGCGCTACGGCATGATCGCTTTCGCCTCCAGCCTGGATCAGGCCGGGCCGATGGCACGCAGCGCGGAAGACTTGTCACTGCTGCTTAACACCATGGCCGGATTCGATGAACGCGATTCCACCAGCCTGCAACGCGAAAAGGAAGATTACGCGCGTGATTTGGCAAAACCGCTGAATGGCCTGCGCATCGGCATCCCCAAAGAATTTTTTGCCGAAGGACTTGGCAGCGATGTAGCCCAAGCTGTCGAGGCCGCCATCACCGAATATAAAAAACTGGGTGCCAAAAAGGTAGACATCAGCCTGCCCAACTCGCGCCTGTCGATTCCGGTTTATTACGTGCTGGCGCCCGCCGAAGCATCGTCCAATCTATCGCGCTTTGACGGTGTGCGCTACGGCTATCGCGCACCGGAATATACCGATCTGGCCGATATGTACGAGAAATCGCGCGCCCAGGGTTTCGGTGCGGAAGTGAAACGCCGCATCTTGATCGGTACTTATGTGCTATCGCATGGCTACTACGACGCCTACTATTTGCAGGCACAAAAAATCCGCCGGTTGATCGCGCAGGATTTTGTTGAGGCCTTCAAGCAATGCGATGTCATCATGGGACCGACCAGCCCAACGACCGCATTCAAGCTGGGCGAGAAAGGCGACGACCCGGTGCAGATGTACCTGTCCGATATCTACACCATCGCGGTGAACCTCGCAGGCCTGCCCGGCATGTCGATTCCCTGCGGCTTCGGTGCGAACAACATGCCGGTCGGATTGCAGATCATCGGCAATTATTTTGCCGAAGCGCAAATGCTGAATGTTGCGCATCAATATCAACAGGCGACCGATTGGCACAGTCGCATGCCATTACTGGAAGGAGTTCGCAATGACTGAACCACTGGCAACGCGCTATAGCAACAGGCAACTCGAACAAATTCTCGAAGAAGCGGTCGTCTACATGTGCGCCTGCCCGGCTCAGGTGTGTGAGCAGTTACTGCAGCTTCGCAAATTGTTTGAATATCAAACTGCTTGTATCAGCAAGGGTAGCCTGATGGCAGAGGTTCACTGTCGAATTTCAAATGCCACGGTTAAAGCGCACGCTGAAATGGAGCAGTGCTTGAGCGATGTGATGCAAATGGAAGGCTGGGATCCGCAAACGCTAACCATGCCCTTCGGCTTGCGGCAGTTGCGCCAACAAGCAATTGATCAGGATTAACGACCATGCATTGGGAAATCGTCATCGGT
>CAIQPV010000559.1 GCA_903873725.1 uncultured Nitrosomonadales bacterium | reverse complement strand
GTACTGCTTGCCATCGGCGGCAGTTGTCAAGTAATCCTTGATAACTGAATCCGGCTGCAATTCGTTTTCTTTCAAGATATTATTGATGTGCAGGCTAACGTTTTGCTTGGAGGTGTCAAAAAGTTCTGCCAACTGGCTTTGGTTCATCCATGCATTGCCATCGGTCGCGTACAGCGAGACGGCGGCTTTACCATCAGAGGTGTGGTAAATGATGATGTTTTGTTCGCCGGACTGTTTTTTCTGTTTTCCCATTTATTTGCTGTAGATTTTCCGTATTTTTTACGTAAATATTACTCTGCAACAGGCCAAGTCTGCGACGTATGCAGCACGCGCAAGACAGTTACGGTGTCGGCTGATACTTGATATACCAAAACATAATTAGGATGCACCACGGCCTCTCTGGTGCCTTTCATGCGTCCGGCTTTGTACAACTTGGGCTGTGCGGTAATTATGTCGGCTTTTTCCTCGAACAGCGCATCAAGATCAAGCGCGGCCTGCGGGTTGTCCTGTGCGATAAAGTCCCAAATCTTATCTCTGTCACTAAACGCCTCCGGCCTCCATTCGAGCTTCATGCAGCGGCCTTGATCTGTTTCTCAACGGCTTTGCGCTTGGCCGCAAAATGCTTTTTAACGGTCGCGTCCGGGATCGAGGGACGCGGATCGTCCAGCGAGGCTTGCACCTGGGCGCGAAACCATTTGTTATAGGCTGCGGCTTCATGCGCGGCTTTCATTCTTTCGCCTGCACCCACATTGCTACGGGAGAGCTTGAGAGCCGCAGAGTCGTAATCTGTCGCATCTACCTGAAACTTTGCAACGCCCATTTCTTTAAGGTATCCCACAAGGGTTTCAAACTTACGGAAGACACGAACCGTGCCACGCTTCGCGGCCAAGGCACGCTCAGTCATGCCGTATTTGATCACCACGCCCCAGCCTCCGGCTTGGCCGATAATGTTTGCGCCATTCACGGCGTTGGCTTCGACGAGCCGAGAAAGCGTTACGTGGTCTATGGTATCGCGGGTAATTGCCATTTCGTCACCTATCGGGTATTAAGTTACAAAGCTTATTATTCCCGTTTTACAGTAAATCGGCAATGGGGGTGTAGAAATTATTTCTGAATATTTGCCATAGAGTCCCTTGCGCTGAGATACCCATAAAAACAAAACGCGCCCGAAGGCGCGTTTTTGTTGCCCTGCCCTGCGCCTCGATCAGGCCGGGGCGGGTGCCACTACCACCACTGCCGCAACGATGGCCGCGATGTCCGCAACCACTGCGCCCACGTCCACCGCCAGATTCGGGCTTGTGGTTTCAATCGCGTGGATCGCGGCAACCGTCTTGAGGATTGCCGCGTGAGTTGGCCAGTACCTTGATGATGCGGGTAACCGATTCATTCATAGAAAAACCCCAGTGCAATGCAGAAAATATAAATTCCCACGAACGACATGCTAAATAGAAATGCTTCGAGGGAAATGCACGAGGGAAATGCTTGTGGAAATGCTTGTTGACATGCTTTATTGATGCGATTAATATCTGGTCTATTGTTGCCTTTGCTTATTGCATTGGTACATACAGGTAGATGGCCTGTCAAAATAACCAGTGGTTGCTGAAAGACAACCGGACTTCGCAAGAAGTTACAGACAGTCGCAAGACCGTCAAAGTCAGTCGAAAGGCTGATTGAAG
>CAIQPV010000558.1 GCA_903873725.1 uncultured Nitrosomonadales bacterium | reverse complement strand
GTTTTACACGGTCATCTCTGTGCTCACCGTGGACTAGGTGGCCGAATGTTCATGGAATCGGTGACCGAATGGTCGCGTAATACGCACTGTGCAGCGTCTATATGCACTTTTTACTTCAGCGGCAACAACGGATCATAAGCTAAAGAAATCCCCTCCCAAAATCTGGGAGGGGACAATCAAATACCGCTATTCCCCACCACGACAAATCATATTCCCGATCCAAGCCAAAACCCAGAGCCACACGACCCCGATAATAATCAATATCACGGGTATGCCAAATATCACCCAGAACAAAGTTACTCATCAGTCAGAAATAAAGTCTACAATTATTGAACCAAATGTTAACACGCGAACTCCAATCGTTCATGAAAAAAGATGGGCGCACTCATGATCGAAAAACCAAAGAAGCCATACGCATGATGGCGGTGGATCGCATTCTTGAGGGCGAAGACGTAACGGCGGTAATGTCCAGCTACGGCTTGTGCCGTACCACGGGATACAAGTGGCTTGCCAAAATACGAGGTCGGGGTCACGGCAAGCATTGTCTGGCTGCGCGCAAAGGTTCTGGTCGCACGCCCAAGCTCACTCGATCTCAAAAGTCGCAAGTGTTTCGCTGGGTCAATGGCAAGAACCCGATGCAGTACGGTTTTGACTTTGCTTTGTGGACGCGAGACATCGTTCGCGAGCTCATTCTCAAGAAATTCAATATCAGTTTGTGCGTGACATCGGTAGGTGGCCTGCTCGCCGAACTTAACCTCACGCCTCAAAAGCCATTGCAGCGCGCCTATCAACGCGATCCGGAAGCCATTGAACGCTGGCAGCGCGATACCTTTCCAGCTATCGCCAAGCAATCCAAAGCAGAAGGTGCAGAAATCTATTTCTGGGACGAATCTGGTTTCCGTGCCGATGCGGTACATGGCAAAACATGGTCTGAGCGTGGCAATACTCCAGTGGTCAATAGGCCGGGGCAACGCCAAAGTATCAGCGCAGCATCTGCTGTCAATGCCAAGGGAGCGTTCTGGTTTGCCACCTATGAAGGTGGTCTCACGGGAGAATTGTTTGTTGAACTGCTCAAGCAACTGATGCATCGCCGTAGGAAGCCTTTGCATTTGGTAGTTGATGGATTGCCATCGCACAAGAAAGCTATAGTCAAAAAATATGTGGCTGATACCGAAGGACGGCTGACACTGCATTTCTTGCCTGGCTATGCGCCAGACCTGAATCCGGATGAGCTTGTATGGAGTCATGCCAAGCGCACGGGAGTAGCCAGAAGGCCGCTGATGAAAGGCGAGAAATTGCAGGATCGTGTGCATGAGCAGTTGCAAAATATTGGTAACAATCCAAAGTTGGTGCGTTCGTTTTTTAAACATCCTTCTGTAGCCTATATTTCTGACGTATGAGTAATACTCATCGGACAAGGTATTTTTTTGGCTCAATTCTGTCAAAAATCTGCCTCCCTGTTCCTACGCAACCACAACAGCTTTTGTTACCGAATGCGTGATCGTTCGGGAGAAGGCTACCTTTCTTGAAATGGGGATAAAAACCAAGAACTATCTTCTTAATCTCGCTGGTTTTGAGAATTTTGCCGCGATAATCTTTAACCGCCGTAGCAATCATGTCGTGATTAGTCATTGTTACTCCAATTGTTAAGTGGCTAGATGTAGCTAACGTTCAGGTTTGTTCAGGTCTAGGCCAGAGGTGAAGGCCAATCTCAAGCAGTTCTTTTGCACGGCGTTTGATTGAATTTTCATTCCAGATGTCGAGGCCATCCGGAGAAGACTGAAAGTAAACATTAAGCCGAAGTGAGCTTTGTTGTGCAATCGCAGACCTCTTCCCCACAAATGGCCCGTTACTGACCGAGGAGTTAAGTGATTGAGTCAGTAACGTCAAGTTTCCGATGTTATGAAGATACTGGTTTCGGTATATCTCCTGTTGTCCTGAATCATTGCCAGACGTAAACGGATAGTTGTCGGGAGTCCATTTCTGAGGAAGTATGTGCTCGACACTGAGATTTTGATTAAACAGCATGCGTTCATTGCGCTCATTTCGCATCGCTTGATCAAGCAGTCTAAGGATCACATTCGTACGCTTCGGGCCAAGTGTCTTGTATGTTGGATCAGATAACCAATCCCGCTCGAAATCATCGTTTTTGATCCAAGCCATCGTCCGCCCCTGCCACTTCAACATGCGCTCGCGCAGTGTGTCGTGACCACCTTCATTCACAGATTTGATAATCAACGGAATAATGTTATTAAAACCTTGCGACTGGACACCTGTGAACAAGCGACGAACAACGTAGGAAGAGATATTGGTACAAATAGCGGCAAGGTCATCGCCGAGTTTCTCGCGCTGCCTTTCTAAAGCCAGTGCCACAGGCATTGCGACGGTTAGATCAAGTTCGCGCAGGAGCACGGCCAGTCGCATTACTGGATCATCATTTTCTTGGACAGCGTTGAAAAGCGCACGATATCGTTCAGCAGTTTCCGTAAAATCACTGATAGTTGCTTCAAATCCACGTTTTTGGGAACTGTCGTTCCACCAATCGCGGAATTGCGGGTATAGGTGTTTGAGCGGGATAGATTCGCCACGGACTGCAACCACGAAGTGGAAGCAGTACAGGTCAAGTAGGGTCATCTGAATACGACCAAGTTTTTCCGGTCTGCGCCACGGTGAAGCTACGTTCTCTGTGGCGTCAAATCTGCGCCAATAAGTGTTGTAAAGTTTCTCTTGATTGGATTCTTCTTTAGCATTAAGACCTGATAGAAAAACGTGATTACGAATTAAGTCTGCTGGAGTGAGGGGGATTCCTCTAGCATTCAGGGATTCGAAGATGGACTGTGGATCATCATTCGTACCTAGATGAAGAGCAACCATATGTAGACCTGCAAATATAGAATCCTTTAAGATGTATAACCGTTGGTCTGGAGGCATAATAGAGAGTCCTTCGACTTCAGTTTCCTCATCAGCATCGAGAATAATGCCATCAAAGAACTTTTCAATCTTTGACGCAAAGTAGAGGTAACAAGCGGCCATTGAACCTGCATTATGTGGGTCTTGGCTGTTACTACGTAGCAAAGGATAGCGCTGACGGAGAGTGAGCAAAGGGTTATTGGCCGCCATTATCTCGTTTAATTGCGGGAGAAAAGCTGCTGTTGGCACAAGCTTTCGATTATATTTTTCGTCTTCATGCTTGCGACGGGTCGTGAGCATGTCAACAATATCATCCTCACGGCTATCGCGAATCACTATCTCTTTGTAGTCTGCAACATCACGGAGCGCGACTAAGAGAAGGTAAAGCGTGGTGATGCGCTGCTGGCCGTCGATCACCTCGAAACGATTAGCCTGCCCCGTCCGTGCCTCGTGGGCATTAATTACAACGGCACCAAGAAAGTGCTGGCATTTTTGGATGCGTGGAGTACGGCTTTGGGCGTTCTGATCACGTTCAACCTGTGCACATATATCTGCCCACAACGGTTGCCATTGGGATTTGCGTTCCCATACGTACCCCCTTTGGAAAATTGGGATAAGGTAGCAGCCCTGATCCTCAAATAGCTTGCAAACAGAAAGAGGTCTTGCATCCATGAGTTAAGTACCAGGTATTATTAAGCCAAGGGTGGGCGCGTTTTTGTGCCCACGCGGTCTGCATTGATTATATTCCAGCCCCTAATTATCCATCACATAGTCGTGCGCATATATCTCATCGCGCACATATCCATGAAACAAGAAGTATGGTGGACACATTTTTCAGACTCCTTTATGGATACTTTGCAAAGCAACACTGGCCTGCCCGAGCGAAATTCCGCCGTCATTGGGCGGTAACTGTTGTGCGGACAGTACGTGCAAGCCCTGCACGGACAATCCCTCCGTCAATGCTTGCGACAAGAGGTTGTTCAGAAAACAGCCGCCACCCAGTGCGACATAGTTTATATTGCTTTGTTGCGTAGCGCGAAGCACCCATTCGACTAACCCTGCGGAGAGTGTCGCATGAAACAACGCTGCACCGTAAGCAGCATCTTTGCAGTCGGCCAGCGCAGCGAGCAATGAACGAAAATCTAATATTCCTTCCGTGATGATTGTGTCACCATCCTCGAATGTCGCGACTTCGCCATATTGCTCTGCCAGTCCTTCCAGCAACATTGCTGCCTGCCCTTCGTAGTCTTGTATTTCTTTCACACCCAGCAATCCGGCAGCCGCATCGAACCAACGCCCCATGCTGGTGGTGGCGACGCAATTCAACTGTCGTTGTAACATGCTGGCAACGGTTTCTGCTCCCGCTTGCAATGGAAAACGCTGAACAATTTCATCAGCACGATTCATGTCAAACAACACCGCCGCCGCCATGCGCCAAGGTTCGCGCGCAGCACGATCGCCACCGGGCATGACTAACGGGGCGAGATGGCCGAGACGTTGGAAACTTGGTCCATCAACCAGCAGTAGTTCCCCGCCCCAAGGGGTTCCGTCAGTACCAAGTCCAACGCCGTCCAGCGCTAACCCGAGCACCGGTTTGGTAATTTGATGTTCTGCACAGATGGCAGCGATATGGGCATGGTGATGCTGTACCGCGAAGACCGGCAGATTGTGTTCGGCGGCATACGTTTGCGCGAACTGTGTACTGTAGAAATCGGGATGCAGGTCATGCGCAACAGCTTGCGGTTGCACGTCAAGGATATGGCACAGATGCTCAACTGTCTCTTCCAGCATTTGCCGCGCACCGGCATGATCGAGGTCGCCGATGTTTTGCGAGACGAAGGCTTCGTTACCTCTTGTCAGGCAAACGGTATTTTTCAGCCACGCCCCGCAGGCCAGTATTGACGGACCCGAATAGGGCATCACAATACGACGGGGAGTGTAACCGCGCGCGCGGCGAATGAAAGTCGCTGCGTTCCTTTGCCATTTCAATACGCTGTCGTCACATCGATGCAGAATGTCGCGATCATGACTGAGGAAGACCTCGGCCAAACCGGAAAGCGACTGGCGCGCTTCGGCATCATCTTTCACTAGCGGCTCGCCACCCGGATTGGCGCTGGTCATGACCAAGGCCAACGGAGTGGTTTGATGCAGCCAATCCATGCCCTCCGGTTTGCCCAGCAGCTCATGGAACAGCAGATAATGCAGCGGCGTGTAAGGTAGCATCAGGCCAATGCTGGATAAGCCGGGAGCAACGCCGGGCAATTCTGCGTCGCAAATTGATGATTTGTGCATCAACACAATGGGACGTTCGCTGACTTCCAGTAAGGCTGCTTCATGTTCGGGAAAGTGAGCATAGTGGTCTGCTGAATGCTTATTCAGCACCATCACCGCAAACGGTTTTTCCTCGCGCTGTTTACCGCTACGCAATTTTGCCACGGATGCAACATTGCGCGCATCGCATACCAGATGAAAGCCGCCCACACCCTTGATCGCAACAATCTGCCCGGAACGAATTCGTTCAGCGGTTGCAGCAATGGGATCTGCTGTTGCGATCGGTTGCCATTGTTCGTCATACAACTGCAAGCGCGGCCCGCAAGCGGGACAGGCATTGGGCTGTGCGTGAAAGCGGCGTGTGCTGGGGGTGTCGTATTCGTTTTGACAAGCCGGGCATTGCGTAAACTTTACCATGCTGGTGTTGGCGCGGTCATAGGGCAGTCGCGCGGTGAGCGTGTAGCGCGGGCCGCAATGAATACAGTTGATGAAAGGATGGCGGTAACGACGGTCGGCGGGATCAAATAATTCCGCCAGACAATCCGGGCAAACCGCCATGTCGGGCGCGATGCCGGTTTGCATCTTTCCCGTCTTGCTCGCCGCGATACTGAAACCACCCATGCCGCTGATTGTCTGCGCCAGATCGTGAGTGACCTTTTCCACTCGCGCCATCACA
This sequence comes from uncultured Nitrosomonadales bacterium, assembly GCA_903873725.1. GTDB lineage: Bacteria > Pseudomonadota > Gammaproteobacteria > Burkholderiales > Gallionellaceae > CAIQPV01. The sequence continues at coordinate 14,727 of CAIQPV010000558.1, read as the reverse complement.
GGTGGTTCGCTTTGCAGGCGTTCGATCAAGCACATCACTTGCGGACGTTCACCCTCGACAACTATTTCCACGCCCTCGCTGTCGTTGCGCACCCAACCGGCTAATCCTAACTCAAGCGCGAGCCGAAAAACGAAAGGGCGGAAGCCTACGCCTTGGACTTGGCCGGATACTCTGATTTGAGCGTGGATCAGACCAATTCCCTCTCCCGCAGGCGGTGGAGGGTTAGGGTGGGGGCGTGGAGTAGTCTCACGTTTTGTTGCATCGCATAAACCCTCATCCCCAGCCCTTACACCCGCAAGAGGTACGCCGGTGGGTTCCCGCTGTTTCGCAGCGACCCTGCTGCAGTCCCGCAGGTGGGAGAAGGGAGCGAAGTGGTCATCAAAGTTTTTCATTTAACATTGCAACTGCATTCCTGCATCCCGCTTTGATCCATTCCATCCATTCATCCATGCCCTCGCCGCTGGTGGCAGAAATGCGGATCACTTGAATGTTCGGATTCACGCGGCGTGCATTTTCCACAGCGAGGTTTGCATCGAAATCCAGATAAGGCAACAAGTCGCACTTGTTCAACAGCATCAAATCCGAGGCGCGAAACATGTCGGGGTATTTGAGCGGTTTGTCCTCGCCTTCAGTCACGGAAAGGATCGCAACCTTGTGCGCTTCACCCAGATCAAAACTGGCCGGACACACCAGGTTGCCGACGTTCTCGATAAGCAGTAGGCTGTTGTCCTGCAATTCGAGTTGCTGCATGGCCTGACCCACCATGTACGCATCCAGATGGCACCCTTTGCCAGTATTGATTTGCAAAGCAGGTGCGCCGGTCGCGCGGATGCGGGCGGCATCGTTGTCAGTCTGCTGATCTCCTTCGATGACGGCGAGCGGCAGGCTGCCGTTCAGCGTATTGATGCTTTTTACCAGCAGCGTGGTTTTACCGGAGCCGGGACTGGATACCAGATTGAGATCGAAGATACCGTGTCTGGAAAGTTAGCTGCGATTTTCTTCGGCGTAGCTGTCAGTCTTCGAAAGAATATCGCGCTCGATTTTCACCATGCGGGCCTGACTTAATCCCGGAGCGTGTGCGCCTGCCGGGCCCGTTCCAAAATCTATAGGGTCGTGTGTATGGACATGTTCGTGCGCATGTGAATGGGTGTGTTCATTGCCATTTTTATGCACGCGATACTGCACTTGCCCGGTAGCCTGGCGCCGTTGTTTAAGTGCATGCCCCCCGATGAGTGTTTGACCCGATCCACATCCGCATGTCGTACACATTTCAACCTCCTATTCGACTTCCAGTTCCTTGACGCGCATCTCGTTGCCACCCGTCACCTGTATCTGATAACTGCCGCACACGGGGCAGGGTTCATATAGCGCCGTGACCGCTACATTGCCTTCACATTTCATGCACCAGCCTTGCCCCGGTGTTTCGACAATTTCAAGGCGCGCACCTTCCGCAACACTGTCGCGTGTCACCGCATCGAAGCAGAATCGCAATGCCTCTTTTTCGACTGCCGCCAACTGGCCGATTTCCAGCCACACGGTTTTGACCTTGGTACAACCATCGGCGCGCACCGCGTCTTCAACCAGTTGCACGATGCCTTCGGCCAGCGACATTTCATGCATGGGCAATCTCTATCTCGTATTCCACGCAGGGGTCAAGCGATAACACATAATGTTTAACAGTTTCCATCAACCGCTCCGCATCGCTTTCCTTCAGGCCGGTCAGGCCGCTTGCCAATGCGCCCTGCGGGTGAAAGTTCCATTCGGTCGGTGCCACAGTGAAGTATTCCGCAACCCGTTCTGATTCGATACGCACATAGTGTAGCAGCATGCCGCGCGCCGTTCGTACTACAGACAAACCCGTCGCATCTGACGCGGAAACACTCTCGATACGGCCCTTAATATTTTCATGCGTCAATGCTTCGGCACTATCCAGCAAATCGACAAGTCTGGCAACCACTCTGGCCAGCAACCTTCCCGGACGATTGTGCAACGCGCCTTGCAGCAACGGCATATGTTGATTATGCGCCAGCATTCCCGTTTCCACTGGCTTTCCTTCATGCTGCGGCATGGCGGCAAAGTCATGGTCGAGATGGTTGCTAAATATTTGTAGTACATCGATTGCAGTCCATCTTGGCATCAAGGCGCATGCTGCGGATTTTCCGGCAAAATCAAGCCGGCTTTCCTTAAGATCAATCGCCGCCAAAACCGGTGCCAATAATCCTTGCCCTGCATTCTGCCACTCGCTTAACTTGTCGCAGGAATCGAACTGCTTCCATTCCTCATGCCCCATGCCCAACAATACCTGACACAATTCAAGCAGCAAATTTACTGTATCCCCACGACCGGTTGCAACATCGTTCAATGCGCCGTGCCAACGTACAAACTGTTGCTGTTCTGGCTGCAAACCCAGCCGATTCGGCCAATCCAGCAGCAAGCGCCACAAATGTTCCTGCATCGCCTCGCAGACCACGCCGCGTTCAAAAATCTTATTTTCCGGCCAAGCAAGCCCTTGTGCGGCAGACACCGCCGCAAAGGCTGCGGCTTGCTGGGCTTTGCCGCATACACTGTACAGCAGGGGTACCAATTGCACAGCGTTGTCCGGCAAGCGTCCTTTCAATAACCGGTATGCTTTGGGCCGTGTTGATTTCACTTCAACGCCGAGGACGACATTGCCGTCCCAGATGATGCGCAGAAGCAACTTGCCCGCATCGGGCATATCACCCTCCCATAAAGGGCATGCGCAGAAAATCGCGCCGTGACAAATTTCGCCTGCTGATAGCCTCGCCTTTCAGACGCGCATCATCTATCCTGGTTGTCAGTTCATTATTATGCGCATCCTCGGTGAACAAAGTAATGAGAATCTCTTGAGCGACTGCCACGGCCTCGTCATGCGTTGCGAACTCCGTCACGGGTGAAATCAAGGAGCAAATGTGGCATGTTCCGATTGCAGGTTCATTTAGTCCCATGAAATCATATTCTCCCGATGGAAAAATCCACACCTTTTTTTCATCCAGTTTCAATGGGATGAGCGGCGCATCTTTCCCCGGCAGCAAAACCAGATTGATCATCCAAGGCGTGACCAGAACACCGATCAGTTTTCCTTCCCACGCCCGAAAACCAACCGCCTCGACCCGTAATGCGGGGTTGAGAATGGGTACATCAGCCATGCGCGTACGGGCTATTTCGCCGAACGCAGCCTCAAGATTCTGCATGGCCTGTATCATTCGTTCAATACCATGAATTTGTTTTTTGGTGCATCGCAGTTCGGGCAGTGCCACTGTGCCGGTAACGCGGAAAATGGCGTACAGCACGGAACGTGGGAGGTCGGGTCACCTTCTGCCGGGTCATACACCCACCAGCAGATACCGCATTCCAGTCGGGCAGCCGCGTCAATCTTGCTGTTGTCGCCGAGATAAGATCCCTCAAACATTTATTACTCGCGCATCACGGCCAGCCACTCACCCAAGCGCTCGGCGCTGTCCTGATAGTCTTCGTCGGCGGCCAATGCCACTTCAGGCACATCCACCACCTCAATGGTGTTGAGGATAATGCTGTCCATGCTGTTGAAATACTGCACCCACCAAACATTGGGCAATCGCGTGCTGGTGATACGGCAGTTGCCGTAGCCGCGCGACAGTATACTTACCGTTCCGGTGCCGAATGCCTCGAACAAATATTCTAAATCTTCCGGCGACATGGGCAGCAGCGACAGATTGACGACGTGGGCAGTCTGGCCGGACTGATGTTTGCGTGATCGTTCGAGCAATTCGTTGAGGATGGCTGGCGCGTTCATGATGCCCGGTCGCAACGGTGGCGCAGCAATGTCGCCGACAGCACCCGACAGGGCAGACTGCTGTACCTCCGGCGGAATGGCGCAGGCGTGTAGCGTATCGCGCAGCACCGTGCCCTGTCCGGATATTTCCTGCACACGCCAGACCCCGGAGAACACCGTTTCCTGAACATGCAGATTGCCCGGTTCTCGCACCAATACACTGACCTCACCGTGTCCCATTGACTGATTGATCAACTCAACCACCCTGGTCGGCATGCCAAGCAATTCAATGGTCGCATTGCTTCCAGCCAGCATCATGGAACGCAGATTTTCTATCACGTCGCAAGCTGCCTCCATGATTGCCGGATCGGCCTCAAGGTTATAAACCGGCAGGGAAAAAGTTTCCATTTCATGCGGCAGCGGCAGGTAATCCACTTCTTCTGCCTCGGGCTGCGAACCGACGCCAAAGGCAACGACCGGAATGGAAAAATCTCGCATAACGTTATCCTTGGTTAATGGCAACTGGAAGAAGAAACGACCGAGACCGCAATACCTATCGAAGGTGTGCGGCTGACGGGTTTTTGCAGCATTGTCGAGCATTCTGTGATGAATTCAGACCAATCGCGTATGCCCTCGATGGCACCGACATAGCCGCCATCGCGGACAAACAACAACGCAGGCAAACGGCCCAGCCCAAATCGTGTTTGTAATACTCTGGCACTTTCGGGGCGCAATACGGCAGCACGCAACTTGACACCGGTTGAAACGAGCAGTTCGGGGAAGATCACCGCCAAATCCCAGCTTTCAGGAGTTGTGTCCGGTTCATCCGTGAGCAATGCCACCGCATTGCCGGGTTCATCCATGAAAGCCTGAAATCCGGCCGGATCGAGATCGCTTATGCGGTGCTTCTCCACCAATTTATCCAGCAGGCTGCTGAAGTTATTGCTCATGGCGGAACGCGGGGGTTTCCAGGCGATCGAAGCATTCATATTCATCCCTTCTGCACAAAATCAGGCCGTAAAAAATCAGGAAGCTGTGGCTCTCTGCCAATCAGATCGGCAAAGCAGTCGTCGAAATCATTTTGTCCTGCGGCCACTCGTTCGAGGGCATCCAGTGCGGAATTGATCATGGCCGCACGCTCGGAGTCTATAGCTTCACGCGCGCCATCCAGAAACGTCAGCAACCAATCTCCGGGGCTTACCTTGCCGAGCAACATGGTGTTGATGCGCTTGCGGCCATTGCGACCATCGCACCAGGCGAACAGGTCTTCAACTTCGATTACTCTCATTGGAATGCCAATGCACACTGGATTAGCTTTCGACCGAACCGGCGAGAAAACGCTCATCGCCAAAGCGGCAAGCCAACTCTGCGGAAGGGCGACCCGCCTCATAATTCTCCATGTCCAGCACATTGCCGTTAAGGCTTCTGCGCGCAACCGGAGTAGTGCGCTGCGTATGCGAGATGCCCCAGCGCGCCATCCACTCCAGCGCGATGTTCAGTGCGCGGGGAATTTGCGCTTTGACCGAATCACGCAGGCTACCGCCAAAGTCCTCCAATTGTTCCGGCTGTACCCCGATCAACACCATCGACTCCGGCAATTTTCCCGCCAGCGAAGCGCACGCGATGACCTCCTGAAAACCGGTTTGATGCAAGCTCATTTTTTTGACGCCCATGAAACGCGGCACTTCATCATTTTCTGCGATCACCATCTCGCCCGGCTTCATGCCGTAGTCCACCGCATCGAAGACGATCAAACGGCGGGCATCCTCAAGATAGGGCAGCAAATACAAGCCCTGTGTTCCGCCATCCATCAGCGTTACATCATCACCAAACTGGTATGCGGCATCCATCGCTTCGACGCAGCGAACGCCGAAGCCTTCGTCTGCCCACAGTATGTTGCCGATGCCGAGAATCAGAAGTTCAGTATTTTTCATCACCAATTTTTTCGGTAGCTATTTATTAAGATCAAAAATATGTTTTTGTGGGGACTGCCACCCGGCGGCAACGAACTTCTCAAACACCCCAGTCAACACATCATTTTTGGATCAAGGCCAAGATAAGCGCACTATTCATGCCAGCAAACGACAAGTTAATTCGCAGTTAAAATTCAGCCCATTAGCTTAACACTAAAGAGAAGTGCACAAGAAAAGTGGGAATTAACATTCCAATATTTTGCAATTATGGAATGTTTTTAATCGGTTTGCGGTATCACAATAGAATGCACTTATTCTTAAGGCTTGGGTTTTGGGCGCTTGCCGACCTTGACCTGCACCACTACTTCACTTTGATTACGGAGCAGTTTAAGTACAGCTACCTTGCCGGGAGGGAGACCGGAGATGGTTTCCAGCATAACGTTTGAATCGGTAAGCGGCTTGTTGTCGACGGCGGTGAGAATATCGCCGGCCTTGATACCGGCCTGGTCCGCCGGACTGCCGCGCACCACTTCGGAGATCAGCACGCCTTGAATATTGCCGAGCTTGAATGATTCTGCCAGTTCCGGTGTCAACTCCTGAACTGCTACACCGACCCAGCCGCGTGTTACCGAACCACTCTGGATAATCTGCTCCATGATTTTTTTTGCGGTGCTGACGGGGATGGCAAAGCCGATACCGAGCGAACCGCCGTTAGGCGAATAGATCGCGCTGTTGATACCAATCAGGTTGCCGTTCACATCCACCAGCGCACCGCCGGAGTTACCGGGATTGATCGCTGCGTCGGTCTGGATGAAATTCTCGAAGGTGTTTAATCCGAGATGATTGCGTTTCAAAGCGCTGACGATGCCCATCGTTACAGTCTGTCCCACGCCGAAAGGATTACCTACGGCCAGCACGATGTCGCCCACCTGGGCCTGGTCCGCATGGCCGAAGGTAATCGCGGGCAGGTCGCCGCCTGGCAGTTCTATCTTGATAACCGCCAAATCGGTCTCAGGGTCGGAGCCGACGACATGGCCTTTGGCCGTGCGCCCGTCGGCCAGCGCCACTTCGATCTTGTCGGCCGCTTCGACTACGTGGTGGTTGGTGAGAATGTAACCGTCGTGGCTGACGATCACGCCGGAACCCAGGCTGGAATTCTGTTCTGTAGCAGTGTTATCACCCTGGTCACCGAAAAAGAACCGGAAACGGGGGTCGTCCATAAAGGGATTGTTGGGAACTTTAACCGTGCTGGTGGTAAAAATATTCACCACTGCCGGCATGACCTTCTTCGCCGCCGCGCTGAAACCTGTCGTCGGCATCTTGCTGCCGCTGTCCGGAGTGTTCTCGTATAGCGTTACTACCCCGCTGCGGGCTGCATTGGGCAACAGTCCCGGCTTAAGCGTATGGACGATAAACAGCATTGCCAGTCCGATGGTGGTAGCTTGTGCAAACAGGAGCCAGAACTTACGCATGGTATGATGAAATCACTTGGTTAAATGTTTGGGGTCAACATGTTGCTGAACGAAATAAGTAATTATATCGGAAGCCTGCTGGAGATTAGCGGTTTTCGTGATTATTGCCCGAACGGGGTGCAGGTTGAAGGCAAAGCGGAAGTACGCCGCATCGCCACCGGTGTGACGGCTTCACAACGCTTGCTGGATGTCGCCACCGCGTGGGGGGCAGATGCCATCCTGGTTCACCACGGCTATTTCTGGCGCAATGAAGATGAACCCATAACAGGCATCAAAAAGCGCCGCATAGCGTATTTGCTGCAACATGATGTAAGCCTGCTGGCATATCACCTGCCGCTGGATGCCCATGCCGAACTCGGCAACAACGCTCAGTTGGGCTACCAGTTGGGCTTTGTGGAACAGGGGCGTTTCGGCGAACAGGACATTGCCTGCTACGGTGAGCTGGCGCAAACACAAACACTTGATCAATTATCGGCATCCATTGCCACCGTTTTGCGGCGCGCACCGCTGGCGATCGGCGAGGGTGGTCGCAACGTTCGCCGCATTGCATGGTGTACCGGTGCAGCGCAGGGTTATTTTGAGGCAGCAATAGCATTGGGTGTAGATGCTTTTCTGACCGGAGAAATTTCTGAGCAAAGCGTGCATGTCGCACGCGAGACCGGCGTGGCATTTATTGCGGCGGGACATCATGCAACCGAACGCTACGGAGTGCAAGCCTTGGGTGATCACCTTGCGGTTCACTGTGGAATTGAACACCACTTTTTCGATATGGATAATCCGGTATAGCAAAGAAACCGATGCCACCGATGCCAACGTGTATTGACAAATTTATTAAAATATGATAAGAAACAAATAATTAAATTGTTGCAGATACAGAAAGTCATCATGGCTATAACACTTGATAGTTTGGTTCGGAATCCGGCAGCGGGCCAGCAGGCGGGTGTCCCGGTGTCGACTAAAGCCGATTTGGCGACCGGAGCATTCGATATTGCGGGCAAGAGCATTGGGCAGCAGATGAATGCTACCAGCGTGCAGTTATCGCCTTTCGGCCAGGTCAAATCGAGCTTTGTCGATGTCCAGTCGGCGGGAAGAACTTTGACTACCCCGGCGAAAACCAGCACCGTCGAGGATACTACCAAGGCCGTTCAATCATTTGCCGACGCATATAACAATGCCACCAAGGTAGTGAATGCCGCCATCCAGAGCGGCAGCAATTCGGCAAATGCGCTTGCCGGTGGTGGCGGGTATGCCAGTTTGGCGAGTGACAGCCTGAAAAAAATTGTATCAAGCGGCAATACTTCAACAAATCTGAAAAATATAGGCGTCGGCGTGAATCAGGATGGAACCTTATCGGTTGATGCGAACACACTGCAAAGTGCGGTGCAGTCAAATCCGGCTTCTGTCCGGGACACTCTATTCAGTGTTGGAGCACAAGCCGGGCAAGTATCCGGGCAACTATTGAACGGCACTGGCAATGCAGGTGGTACAATCAATACCTTTAGCAACCGTGCCAGAAATACAGGAACTGGAGGATCAAAGAGCCCAGTAGGTTCACAAAACCCAGTCCGGCAGCAATCCGTGAATGCAGGCAATGGTACAGGGGGCGGTATCGCGGTCTACATGCAGATGGCATCACTCTGAATTTATTCAGAAGACTTGACAATGTTGGCGCGCAACCGGTCAAGCGAGACCGTCACGCTGGGGGGAGTTTCCCGCAAAGCCGCGTTGACTGCATTCAGCGCATCACCGTGATCCAGCACCAAGTGGCTCAGCAATCCGGCTGCATCATTTAGTAACGCGTCGGCGGCATTTGAATAGCGCAGAAGAAAATCCTTGCGGCGCGGATGATAGGGCGTCCAATTCCATGCCAGGAAGCTTTCGTTGTTCTTGAAACCTTCGCCCTGCAAAGCCTCGCGCAGCGCCGTCATTTCCTTAAGATTGGCCTTGTCCGGTGTGGGCGCAGAACTCCACATCACGCCATAATAGATGCGCAAAGTTTCGCCCATATATTGCTGTTCCATCATCAGTCGCAGGAACAGCGTTTGATCCGACATGGGTTGCAGATGCAGTCCGACCACACAGTCCGGAGTGTTGCGATCTTCGGTAAATTCAACGACCCAAGGCAACCTTTGTGACTCCAGCAGCCTTACAAAACGATCATGCAAATCCCTCCAGAAAGAACTGTTCATACGCTGGCGTATTCCGTCCGTCTGCTCCGCCACGGAAAGGGCTAACGGCAAATTTTCTTCCTGTGCAAAAAACTCAAGGACCGCTTGTTCTTCATTTGACATGATAATCCCACAGGTATATTAGGGTTTGAAGCGCATACCGGCTTTCAGAATGACTGGATTTAACAGGATTCAATCCCCGAGCGCAACATTTGCAAGTGAATTTAATTCTCAAGCTGGGTTATTATCTACTTCTCCCTGTAATCCGGTTTTTCGATCAAGGATCAAAATGAGCAAAACAACCCATTTCGGTTTCAAGACTGTCGCCGAGGAAGAGAAGGCCAAGCACGTCGCGGGCGTGTTCACTTCCGTAGCCGGCAAATACGACGTGATGAATGACCTGATGTCAGCGGGCCTGCACCGCCTGTGGAAACGCTTCGCCATCGAGATCAGCGGCGTGAGGGCGGGTCAGCGCGTACTGGACGTGGCCGGCGGATCGGCAGATTTGTCGAAGCTGTTTCTCAACAAGGTTGGCAGTAGCGGGCAAGTCGTGCTCACCGACATCAACAACGCCATGTTGCGCGTGGGGCGTGACCGCCTGCTTGATGCAGGGCTCACCACCCCGGTCACACAATGTGATGCCGAACACCTGCCGTTCCCTGACAATTACTTCGACTGTGCCAGCATCGCATTCGGCCTGCGTAATGTTACCCGCAAGGACGCTGCACTGCGCGAGATGCGCCGCGTAATAAAACCCGGCGGAAGAGTTATCGTGCTGGAATTCTCCAAGGTCGCCAAACCGCTGGAAAAAATCTACGACGCCTACTCGTTCAAACTGCTGCCCAAGATAGGCAAACTCATCGCCAACGACGAGGACAGTTATCGTTACCTCGCCGAATCCATCCGCATGCATCCGGGACAGGAAGAGTTGAGACAGATGATGATTGAGGCAGGACTGGAGCGTGTCGAATACTTCAACATGACAGGCGGTGTGGTGGCGGTACACCGGGGGTATAAGTTTTAGACCTGTCCTCCCGCACGCGGTGATTCGGATACGGATGTATTGAAATATGCTGGGCTAAACAAACATTCCGGCGATTTAATCACCCCAGGGTTTCATCAACGTCTGCGGCACGCTTAGATGATCAAGTATCCGTGCCACCACAAAATCCACGATGTCCTGCACGTTTTGCGGGTGATGGTAAAACCCCGGGTTGGGCGGAAGGATGACTGTTCCGGCGTGTGCTAACCGCAACATATTTTCAAGATGAATGGCAGAAAATGGGGTTTCGCGCGGAACTAAAATCAGCAGGCGCTTTTCCTTGAGCATGACGTCGGCGGCGCGGGCGATAAGATCGTCGCTCAAACCTGCTGCCACCGCTGCCAGTGTTCCCATGGTGCAGGGACAGATTACCATCGCGTCTCCGGGGTTGGAACCTGAAGCCATCGGCGCATACCAGTCTTCACGCCCGAATACGTGCAGTTCACCGCTGAAATGCCCCATCCGTTCCGACAGCATTTTTTCCGCATCTTGCGGGCGGTTGGGCAAAGTGAAATCCAGTTCCTGTTTGGCAACGATCTGGGCGGCCTGCGAATACACCAGGTTCACACGCTGGCCGCTTTGCAGCAGGCATTCGAGCAGGCGCATGGCATAAGGCAGGCCGGATGCGCCGGTGATTGCAAGGGTGATCGTTTTCATAAAAGGTAAGTTTTTTCATCCTCTAAATAGTGCGCGGCGATAACTCCGTTAACTGTACCAAACAACAGCGCTGCCGCAGCAAAAATCGGAACCAGATAAAGCAACCCGGTGTGCGGGATGAGCCAGAAATATACCAGCAGCAGTTGCCCGGCGATATGGGCGAAGGCGGCGAAGATACTGTCGGTGACGGCACCAAACCAGCGTTGTGGTAAGTGCTTGCTCACGGCTAATACCCCGAGGCTGCATAGTGCGCCGCTGAGACTGAGGAAAAATCCGGGGGCGAGAAAGTTGCCCATCAACAGGCCTCCTGCTACAACGCGCAGTAGCGACACCCAGGCTGCCGTGCGCCATCCGTAGCGTTCCAGCACGATGAGTGTGACAATGTTTGCCAGCCCCGGCTTCACGCCCGGCAACGGCGAGGGAATGGCGGCTTCCAGCACCGAAAGGCCAAGCGCAAGCGCAGCCATGCGCGCGATGTGGTGGTCTGCCGCAGTAGTGGCGAGCGAGATCGAAAATTCAGGAACCGGGATTTGGAACTCAGGATGAGCTACCCCTGATTCCTGGTTCCTGATACCTGATTCCTGACTTCTAGTAGTTAAGGCTGTCATAACGTTTGTTTCCGCCGTTCAACTCTACACTGACCTGATTGGGCAGGCATATTGAAACTTCACCTGCCTGTTTCAGCCAACCCTGGCGTACACAGTATTGACGCGGACCTGGATCGGCGGCAATCCGCACCTGACGGTTGCGGATTGCGATCCGGCTAAGACCGAGCGGACCGGGCACTTCAATAATCTGGTCGAGTGACAGGGGAACTTCGCGAAATATTTTTCCGCCACTGCGGATGACCGCCTTGTCTGCCGCGCCGCCTTGCCATAGCGTGGCGGTAAGCCATAACGTCAACAACGAACCAAGCAGCAGTGTTATCCAGTCGCCGGGTTTGATGTGTGCGAGTGGCGACATGATTAATGGATGTTGCCAAGTTCGCGGTGACGGAGCAGTACTTGCTGCTGCGTCTCGAAATAGCTGGCCAGTTTTTCCGCGAGATACACCGAGCGGTGTTGTCCACCGGTGCAGCCGATGGCAACGGTGAGGTAGCTGCGGTTATCGGCGAGAAAACAGGGCAGCCAGTCTTCGATGAATTTGCGGATATCCGCGTACATTTTTTGTGCGGTGGATGTGTGGTCGAGGAATTCGCTAACGGGGGCATCGCGTCCGGTGAGCGGTCGCAGTATGGGGTCGTAATGCGGATTGGGAAGGCAACGCACGTCAAACACCATGTCGGCATCGAGCGGAATACCGTTTTTGAAACCGAAGGACTGGAACAGCAGAGTGAGGCGTGCGCGGTCTACCTGGATAAAATCTTTGACCCATGCGCGCAGTGCATTGGCCCCGAGCTCGCTGGTATCAATGTGGTGTCCGATGTGGCCGATATCGGCCAGTAACTCGCGTTCCCGCTGTACACATTCAGGCAGGGTCAACTTGTCGTCACTCAATGGATGGCGGCGGCGAGTTTCGGAAAAACGTTTTACCAAAGTGTCGGTTTGTGCGTCAAGAAACAACAGGTGAATGTCCAGGCCGCGTTGCTTGAGCTGTTCGATATGGCGTGGCAATTGCTGCACGCTACCGCCGCTGCGTACGTCTATGCTGACAGCGACGCGTGTTTTTCCAGCTTGGCGCAGATTATCCATGAGGGCGGGCAGCAACTCGGCGGGCAGGTTGTCCACGCAGTAATAACCGCTGTCTTCCAGCACTTTCAATGCTACGCTCTTGCCGGAACCGGAGAGGCCGCTGATCAGAAATAGCTGCATGTTACTGATCGAGCATATGCCGTTCGTGGCGGCTGATGAATTCCTGCATGGTGTCAATGCCGCGCTGTTGCAGGACGAAGTTGCGCGCGGCTGCTTCCACCAGTACTGCAAGATTGCGTCCGGCCACGACGGGGATGTTGACTGTGCGGATTTTTATTCCGAGAATTTCCTGGTGACTGGCATTGAGCGGCAGCCGTTCCAGTTGTGAAACATCGCCGCCGGGCGGCCGATGCAAGCTCACGATGAGTTTCAATCCTTTCTTGCGCCGCACCGCAGTCTCGCCAAACATGGTGCGAATGTTGAGCACACCCAATCCGCGCACCTCAAGGAAATCACGCAACAGCTCCGGGCAACGTCCTTCCAGCGTTTCCGGCGAGACGCGGTATATCTCGGTGATATCGTCCGCCACCAAGCCGTTGCCGCGCGTAATAAGTTCCAGCCCCAGTTCACTCTTGCCAACGCCGCTGTCGCCGGTGATCAGCACACCAACCCCCAGTACGTCGAGGAATACGCCGTGGCGCGTGGTGGATTCAGCCAGGGCCTTGACAATGTAATGGCGCATCATCCACATCAGGCGCACGCTCGGTAGCGGTGAGCGGAACAGCGGCGTATGGGTGCGGTCGGCATAATCTATTAATTGCTGGGGAATTTCCGCTTTACTCGCCACGACCAGGCACAGTGAGTTTTCGCGTTCGAGTCGCACCAGAGCTTCCGCGAAGGCGGCGGCGGACAACGACCGCAGGTAGTCGATCTCGGTGTCACTCAATACTTGCACCCAGTTTGGATGGATCAGGTTGAGGTGTCCGATCAGGCCCTGGTTGGAAGCATCGACCAGTTCGCTATCGAGTATCTTTGCCGCGCCGCCAGTTCCGGCGACCCAGACCAGGGCGAGCCGTTCCTGTTTATCCTCGAAGAGTTTCTGAATGTTGACCTGTGCCACGGCTGTCAGGCTTTCCAGTTAATAAATAACTGATGGATAACTACAGGGTCGCTACTGGCCTGCAATTGTTCGCGGAAGGTTCTATCGCTGAACATTTGTGCCAGCTCGCCGAGTAATTGCAGGTGCAGATCAGTGGCGCGTTCCGGCACCAGCAGTACGAAAATCAGGTTGACCGGTTGCCCGTCCGGTGCGTCGAAGGGAATGGAGGCTTCCGTTTTGACAAAAGCAGCAACGGCATCGCGCATGTTTTTGATGCGGCCATGCGGAATCGCCACACCTTGTCCGAGGCCGGTGGAACCAAGTTTTTCGCGGGCAAACAAGCTATCGAACACCTGGCTGCGTGCAATGTGCCGGGTATTTTCAAACAGTATTCCGACCCGTTCAAACACCCGTTTTTTACTGGTTGAGTCGGCGTCCAGTATGACGTTTTCTAGCGGGAGAATAGAACTAATCAGATTCATAGATTCAACCTTGGCTGGATAGAGCAAGGGGGTGGCTGCGTTTAACGGCATATTATTTTTCGGCCACCCTGCCGGTCATGCTTATTCTGCTGCCGAATGTTTGCCGGAATCATCGTGGCGGCGGGCAGAACTCTTTTCCTTGTGCTTGAGTATCTGCCGGTCAAGCTTTTCGACCAGGCTGTCGATGGCAACATACAGATTGGCATCATCGCATTCCACAAAAATCGTCTTGCCGCTGAGGTGTACATTGGCCTCGGCTTTTTGTTTGAGTTTGTCAACGGAAAGGATGACATTTACGTCTATCACGTTATCGAAATGTCGTTTGACCTTGCTGAGTTTGCTTAGCACATGCTCACGGATGGCGGGTGTAATTTCCAGGTGATGTCCGCTGAGATTGAGGTTCATGGCTTGCTCCTTAATTAGGGTTAGAGTGATTTACGAAGATTGACCGGGAGAATATGCATCAATTCCCGGTATTTTGCCACGGTACG
>CAIQPV010000557.1 GCA_903873725.1 uncultured Nitrosomonadales bacterium | reverse complement strand
TGCCATCCATTTCAGGCATAATCCAATCGGTAATAATGAGTTGCGGCATAAACGACTTAATCATGCCCAACCCCTCAACCCCGTTGCTGGCGGTGGTTACCGTATGCCCGGCTCTTTCCAGTAATTTTTTTATCAGCAACAGAATCGATTTGTCATCGTCAGCTACCAGGATACGCAATTTATAAAAAGTATCCTTACTACCCGGCAGCTCATCACTGATGCCAAACAAGCTGGGAGCTAAGGGGACTGCTTCCAATAATTCAGTAAAGGGTGGAAATTCGACTGAGGGGAGCCCACATAACTTGCTCCACTCATGCCACTCTGCCACCGACTTGGCCGCAATCGTGCCGAGCGCGTCCATTTCTACACCCAAGCGGGTGGCCGCCAGAATCAACTTGGGTATCATTGGACGGCGGTACTGCTCTTGGGCTAAACAAACATTGGCAAACACGTTCGAGATATGAAGCACATTCAGCAAACGTCCATTTCGATTGTGCGCTACAAAGTTTGATTGGGTTGGCTCCTCGTGGTGCAGGGCAATTTCTTGGAATATCTGCGGCACACCCCAATCAGCAAGCATTGCCTGCGTCAACTGGTTATGGTCAAACCCGAATTCAGCACGCTCAAGATCGACCAGCCCGGAACCCGCGTTTGTTATTTCCGTGCCGAGGATGCGGCCATATTCCTGAGGGTGTGCTGACGCCAGCGCAAGGGAACCAATTTGTCCCAGCAAGCCGAGAATAAACACCTCTTCAGTTGACCCGATGCCGTTAAGCAGAACAAGGTGTTGCGCGGTGATCGCCGTCAGTAACGAGCGTGTCCAGAATTTTTGATAATCGAACGATTTACACGCCCCATCACGGTTGTGTTCCATCAATGACAACCCCAATACCAACTGCCTCACCGTGTTAAAACCCAGCATTGCGACAGCATCCACTATGGATAAAATGGGGCGAGCTTGATAAGTCCCGAGTGAATTAGCCGCCTTGATGACGCGACCGGACAGCGCGGGGTCAGCCTTGATCGCATGCGCAATTCTCTGATTCGATACCCCCTCTTTCCGGGTAAGCCGCATCAGCTCCAGTGCGACGCCCTTGGGCGAGGGCAAATGACCACTTGCCTTGAGTTCCTCAAATTTTGAATGGCTGAGCATATTCAAGGTTCGCTTCTTTAGACACCACAGCGGGCAAGTACGAGGGACAAATCATCGTGAGCAATGCCTCCCCCAAGATGAGCTTCTAGAGAGAAAATAATCGTGTCAAAAATTTCATCCAGCGGGAATGTTTTGAGCAGGGTGTCACAGCGTTCATCGCCAAAAGGTTCGCCGGAAGCGTTCTCAGCTTCAGTCAACCCATCCGTGCATAGAAAAAGCGCGCCGGGTTGCGCATTAAAAATCTCGGTAGCCGTGTCGAAGGCGGTCGTGTTCAGCACGCCGAGGGGCAAATGTTGCGAACGAAATTTGTGCAAATCACCATTCTGTTGCACATAAACGGCAGTGGGAATGCCCCCGTTCCAAACTTCAATGGAGGAACCTTCGCGGGATATGTGTGCCACTGCCGCCGCGATGAACCTTCCGGTCACGGCTATTTCCCGCATCGTTTGATTTATTTCACAGACAATGTCACCGGTCTTGAATCCTCGTTTGACCATGCTGTAAAACACCCGACTGACGGGAAGAAGATACAGTGCGGCTTGCAGGCCGTGACCAGTCACATCGGCCAGCATAATGCGTAAATCCCCGTTTCCCTCCCGAGCCGCAGCAATAATGTCACCGCTAAATTGCCGTGCCGGACGCTGGAAGTAACGTATTTGCGAATCGTTCAGTCCCTCCGAACGCATGATATGGGCCAATATAGTATTGGCAACAGCGAGATCATCCTTGTCGCTCTCATATAGCGCCAGCAATTCCTGATTCTTGCGTTCAACTTCGCGTTTGTAATAAAGCGTGCCGGCGCACCTGTTCAGGGTTTCCATTAGCAGCTCGATACGGATCGGTTTAATGACATAGCCATCGATGCCGATCTCGATGGCCTTAATCAGAGACTCGGATTCGTTATGGGCAGTAGCCAGAATAACCGGTGTGTCACGGCTGATCGCCTTGCTGGCAGCGGCCATCTCAAGCCCGTCCATGTCCGGCATTTGCACATCGGATATCACCAGATCGGGCGTGTGTTGCTTATATAACGCCAGCCCTTGCAGACCATTCTCTGCCACGAGCAATTCACCTGCCACGTGGCGGAGTTTTTTCTCCATGAGCTGACGAATATCCCCGTCATCTTCCACATAGAGAAGACGCATACTCTTCAGTATATTTTCTTCGGTAC
>CAIQPV010000556.1 GCA_903873725.1 uncultured Nitrosomonadales bacterium | reverse complement strand
TCTTCGGCATCACTCGGATTTTGAATTTCCTTTTTCGTCAGGCGATGAAAGAAGGCCGCACGCAGTTAACGTGAATAGCAGGATTAAGGCTAAACTATAGCGCATGACTGAACCCGAAAATATTTTGCGTGATTATAACAAAGTTAGGCAATCCACTATGCGACATCCCAAAGATAAACAATTGGCTATTCGCCGGGGCGAGAGTGATGTTGTCTCAGCAGCATGTGGAATTGAAACTACCGCAAAGCTCCCGCTCCTTGGCTGGCTTACTTTCTCAACACCCGGCGAATACGCCGGGATGCGTCTCGACCAGGTATTGGCCAAGCTGCTGCCGGAGTATTCGCGTAGCCGCCTGCAAGAGTGGATCGTGCATAAGCAGGTCAAGGTTGATGGTGCAGCCGCCGCCATAAAACAGAAAGTTTGGGGTGGTGAAACAATCGAAGTCATGCCGCAATCGCTCCCTTCCGAGCGGTTGCATTTGGGCGAAGACATCAAATTGGACATTGTGTTCGAGGATGAATGCATCCTCATCATCAACAAACCGGCCGGGTTGGTAGTGCATCCCGGCAACGGCAATTGGCAGGGAACCCTGCTCAATGCCCTGCTGCACCATGCACCTCAACTTTCCGAAATTCCGCGGGCAGGTATCGTACACCGTCTGGACAAGGACACCAGCGGTTTGCTGGTGGCGGCAAAAACCCTCACCGCGCAAACCGCCCTGGTACGCCAGTTGCAGGCACGCAGCGTTAAGCGGGAATATTTGGCGCTGGTCTATGGCGAAGTGGAACGCAATGGTACCGTGGATGCACCCTTGGGCCGTCATCCCACGCAACGTACCAAAATGGCAATCGTGGAAGAAGGCAAACCTGCGGTCACGCATTATGGCGTGGCGGAGCGTTTCCCCGGTTGTACCTTGTTGCGCTGCAGGCTGGAAACCGGACGAACCCACCAGATACGGGTACATCTTGCCTCCATTCGGCATCCCTTGGTTGGTGACAGCACCTACATCAAGGGGGCGCAAAAATGCGCGCCGGAACTGCGCGCCCTCCTCTCGGCCTTCCCTCGCCAAGCGTTGCATGCAGCGCAACTCGGGTTGGAACATCCGGTGACAGGCGAATGGACGGAATGGCAGGTGCCATTGCCGGAAGATATGGCACAGTTGCTGGGTAACATTCGCGTGGAAATTTCCCCGCGCCCGCAGGCGAAAGAGGGGTAGGGGAGAGGGACTGTGAATATCCGCGATCATCTCCTCATTCCAGAATGGCCTGCGCCGAAAAATGTGCGGGCGTTGCAAACAACCCGCAACGGTGGCGTGAGTGTTTCGCCCTACAACAGCCTCAACCTCGGCGACCATGTTGGCGATGCTCCGATGGTGGTGGAGCGAAACCGCATGTTGCTGCAATCCTTGCTGCCGGGCGAACCGGTGTGGCTCAGGCAAGTTCATGGGACGGTGGTGGTGGATGCCGGGCAGGCTACCTGCCGGCCGCAGGCTGATGCCTGCATAACTTCACATCCTGGTGCAGTGTGTGCGGTGATGACGGCAGATTGTTTGCCCGTGCTGTTGTGTGACACACAAGGCACTGTGGTCGGTGCGGCACATGCCGGTTGGCGTGGACTGTGCGATGGTGTGATTGAACAAACCGTGCAAACCATGAACGTCCCGCCGCAAACCCTTATGTCATGGCTCGGTCCGGCCATTGGCCCTCATGCGTTCGAAGTGGGAGAAGAAGTTCGTGCGGCATTTGTGGCGCAGCAGCCGGAAACCATTGCCGCTTTTACACCGGGAATTTCCGGAAAATGGTACGCTGACATCTACCACTTGGCGCGCCTCCGCTTGCACGCTCTGGGAATCTCCCGAATTTACGGCGGAGGGCTGTGCACCTACACTGACCATCAGCGATTTTTCTCCTACCGTCGCGATGGCGCGACCGGGAGGATGGGAGCGTTTATCTGGATGGAAAAATAATACGTCATCAATTACAGTTTGATGGTACCGGCAATCACATTACTATTTAATGTCCGGATCAATTATTTTTTTGAGACAGATTTTTTGGCAGGAGTTTTTCGTTTGGCAGCAGGTTTCCCGGGGGTGGGCTCTTTTTTTGCAGGAGGAGTTTTTTTAGCCGCAGGCTTTGTCTCACCATCCGCTTTTTTCCCGGCTGCTCTTTTTTTGGCTACGGGTCCTTTTGCCACGCGTGCGGCCAGCAATGCCAAGCCTTCTTCCAGGGTGATGCCTTCCGGTGACGTGTCTTTGGGTAGAGTGGCGTTGACCTTGCCGTGCCGAACGTATGGGCCGTAGCGGCCACTGCAGACATCGATTGGCTTTTGGTCATCGGGGTGTACCCCCAGTTCCCGCAACACGGTGTTGGAGGATCTTGCTTCCGCCAGCAAGGCGACGGCCCGTTCCAGTTGGATAGTGAAGACGCTGTCGCTCCTGGGAATGGATTTGAATTTCCCCTCATGGCCTATATAGGGGCCAAATCGTCCGATATTGGCGACAACTTTTTTGCCAGTCTCGGGATGAATGCCCAGTTCTTTGGGGAGTTCCAACAACTTTAAGGCTGCCGACAGATCGGCCGATTCCAGCGGCAACTCTTTCGGCCAGGAAATTCGTTTGGGTTTTTTCTTCTCGCCCTCGTTTACTTCGCCGAGTTGTATGTAATAGCCGTAAGGGCCGCGCAATAACAGCACCGGTAGATTACTGACCGGATCATTGCCCAGTTCCTTGCGCACTTCACCGGCATCGGCTTCTCCGGTGAGATTGCGCGTGTAGTCGCATTCTGGATAACCGGTGCAGCCAATGAAGCTTCCGCGCTTGCCGAGCCGTTTGTTTAAAGGCTTGCCGCATTTCGGACAAGCTCCATCCAACAATTCCGTGCCCGGACGATCAACGTCTTTTTTATCGGTAATCAGCTTGTTAAAGCCTTTCCAGAATTCATCCAGCACGGGTATCCAATCGCGTTTGCCTTCGGATATCTCGTCCAGTTCGTCTTCCATCTGCGCGGTAAAACCGTAATCCACATAGCGCGTGAAATGTTCGGTAAGGAATTTGTTAACGACGCGACCCACATCTGTGGGCTGGAAGCGTTTTTTGTCCAGCACCGCATACTCGCGCGCTTGCAGCGTGGAGATGATGCTGGCGT
>CAIQPV010000555.1 GCA_903873725.1 uncultured Nitrosomonadales bacterium | reverse complement strand
GAAAATGCCGCCATTAAGCGGAATTGATATCCCGGTAGTGTCGGAGGTGCTGCGCGAGATAATTCCTGATTTGCCACCTCCCTGCAAAGACCGCATACGCTCCATAACCAGCCCGATGGTGCCGGTATTGGAGATAGATACTTCGGCGCCACTTTGGCTGAGCGGCTTCAGACGCTATGCCAATGGCATGCAAAAACTTGATTATGCACGAGTGAAATTCAGCTATGGAGATGTTGCGTTGCCAAGCGGCTATAAAAGCGAATTTGTTACGCTGCCCAGTGGTGAAACCGTGCGTGTGATACGCAACCTACCTGCGGAGGCAGGTGCGGCCAACTCGCTGGCCAATTATGGATTCGAAGCCGTGCCATATTTTATTGGGTCTTCCGGCGGAATTTCCAACCCGCCGGTTTATGCTCTGGACAGCGTCGACTCCTGGACCATGTTTATGCAGCATACCGTTCCCCTGATGATCAAGGCGGGATGGAAAATCGATATTCCCCGGGACTTTCACCATAACGTTCTGGAAGCAGAGGCTTGGGAAGGGGAATTCGAGGAAGAAGAGGATGGCTGGTTCAGTTTGAACATGGGCATTGTGGTCAACGGACAGCGCTTACCTCTGGCTCCGATGCTGCATGAATTATTCAAGATCGATCCACGCTGGCTGGATACCTCCCAGTTGGAAAAAATGCGGGATTCGGAGTGGATTGAATTGCTGTTGCCGGAGGGTGGCAGGGTGAGAGTCACCGCAGATCGGATCAAGCCTCTGGCAAAAACCTTGATCGAATTGTTTGACGGCAAGATGAGCGGCGAAATTCGCCTGTCCCGCTACGACTTGGCGCGCATCGACACCCTGGCCGGGATGGAGCGATGGCAGTTCAAGGGTATGGAGGGGGTAATAAAACTTGCCCACAAGCTCAAGAACACTTCAGGTATCAAGGCAGTCAACCCGCCCGAAGGTTTCGCACTGCAATTGCGCCCTTATCAGATTGAAGGCTTGTCCTGGCTGCAATATTTGCGGGAACAGGAACTTTCCGGGATATTGGCCGATGACATGGGACTGGGCAAGACTGCTCAGGCTTTAGCACACCTGCTGCTCGAAAAGCACAGCGGGCGGATGGACAAACCATCACTGGTGGTATTGCCTACCTCGCTTATTTTCAACTGGAAACGCGAGGCTGAACGCTTTACACCGCAACTCAAGCTGCTTTCCTTGCATGGCAAGGCCAGAGCGGAACATTTCCCCGCCATACGCGAGTACGATGTCATTCTCACCACCTATCCGCTGCTATGGCGTGACGAAGAAGCATTGGCGGAACATGAGTACCATCTGCTGATTCTGGATGAAGCGCAGACGGTCAAAAACGTATCCAGTCAAGCAGCTCAAGTTGTACGTAAGTTGATCGCTCGCCATCGTCTATGCCTGACCGGTACACCGATGGAAAATAACCTGGGGGAATTATGGGCCCAGTTCGACTTTCTGCTGCCCGGTTTTCTTGGCGGATCCAAGGAATTCACTAAAACATGGCGCACCCCCATCGAAAAACATGGCAACAAAATGCGCCGGGATTTGTTGGCGAGGCGAGTTAAACCATTCATCTTGCGCAGGCGCAAGGAAGATGTCGCCAAAGAACTCCCCGCTAAGACATTGATCGTGCGCACGGTCGAACTCGAAGGTAGCCAGCGTGACTTGTACGAAACCGTGCGCGCAGCGATGGATGAAAAAGTG
>CAIQPV010000554.1 GCA_903873725.1 uncultured Nitrosomonadales bacterium | reverse complement strand
GATTTCAATCACCAGTGGGCATTTGCGATCTGTTATCAAATTCAGGGCACGATCCAAATCCGCTATCTTGGCAACATGATGAGCTTCGATCCCATAAGCCGTTGCAATATCAGTGAACGAGGGGCAGCTATAACCTTTCCGTGTCGATTGGTCTCGTCCATCGAAATACATATCCTGGAAATTCTTGACCATGCCCAACATCGAGTTGTTCATTACGATAATGGTCAAGTCCAACCCCAGACGATTAAGCGTATCCAGTTCTTGGATGTTGATTTGCAGGCTTCCGTCCCCGGTAATCACGATAACCTTATTCCGCGACTGTATTGCTATTCCCAAAGCGGTGGGCAACGCGAATCCCATCGCCCCCATGCCACCGCTGTAGTGAACCGCCTGATTGGGAGACAGACGCAAGCTTTGCGCCGCCCACATCTGATGGTTGCCGACATCGCACACGTAATCAACCGGATGATTCGCCAAACTGTGATTCAGTTTCTTGAAAATATCGCTGGGACTAATCTCCCAGTCTGCGTATTCATTCGGCTTTGCCAAGTCGCGTTGTTTGAACAGCTCGACCAACCAGCTCTTGTCCAGATTCCGAAATAGGCTCCCCCTCAGAGGAAATGCCGTGAAAAAACTTTCAGCCGTTGCGCAAATGTTCAGATCAGCCTGAACCCGATTGTCCAATTGAGAGGGGTCGATATCTATCTGGACGATACGTGCCTTGCGCGCAAAGTCTTCAACGTTGGAGCCGGTTTGCCGTACATCGAGTCGCGCTCCCACAACGATCAGCAAATCGCAGTTCTGGATGGCCCAGTTAGCCTCACGATTGCCATAACTGCCTATCATATTGAAGTAATGGTCACGCGCAATCACCCGTTCATGACCCATGAGTGTTGAGACATAAGGGATACCCAGTCCACCTGCCTCCAACAACCATTTATCCATGGCATTGGCCCAGCGCGCTCCGCCGCCGATGCAGATCAACGGACGCTGCGCGCCCTTGCAAATGGCCTCCAATTTATTGATACCACCCTGATCAATTTCTGGCCCTGCATCGATTTCCAAAGGCATGTTCAACCATTTTTCAACTACTATATCCGGGATATCGGTTCGCTGAACATCGTTGGGTATATCCAGCAACACGGGTCCCAGGCGACCGCTCAGAGACGCTGACAGCGCTTTATGTAATTCTGGCAACAACTCATCGGGACTATTCACTCTTACCGCATATTTGGTCAGAGACCGCACGACCTCAACGATATCCAACTCCTGAAAGCCTTGTTGTCTGATGGCCCGATCACCCTTGAGCTCATGCGTATTGACCTGACCCGTGATGAATAAACAAGGCACAGAATCGAACCAGCAACTTCCGATGCCAGTTATCAAATTGGTTGCGCCCGGGCCACTGGTTCCCATGGCCACCGCAAGTGTTTTTCCCTTGGTGTACCTTGCCACCCCTTCCGCAGCAAATGCCGCAGCTTGCTCGTGATGCATCGAGACAATGTTGAATTGCCCTGATTCCGCGAAACTATCCAGAAGATGGGTGATCATTCCGCCCACCAGTTCAAAGCAGGTTTGAATCCGATTCGCAATCAGAAATTTGGCAAGTGCGTCAGAAGCCTTCAAAGCGTACCCCTGTTTTCGCGATGTTCTAGAAGTTCACGCCAAAAAACGCTTCAATCTTCTCGACTGCAAAACTCAACATCGCTTCGTTCAAACCCGGATACACGCCGATCCAGAAGGTGTCGTTCATTACTTTGTCGGTATTGGCAAGTTCGCCGCTGATTCGATAGGTGCGGCCTTCAAAATAAGGTTGCCGCGTGAGGTTGCCAGCGAACAGCAACCGCGTACCAATCTTATATTGATCCAGATATTTCAACAACTCAACCCGCGCAACATTTGCCGACTCGCGCAGGGTAATAGGAAAACCGAACCACGATGGGTCGCTGTTCGGGGTGGCTTCTGGCAGGATCAAGAATTCTTCACAAGAATGCAACCGTTCTTTGAGGAAGACGAAGTTGCGTTTGCGCGCCTCGACGAATTCCGGCAGGCGATCCATCTGCGCCAGCGCACAAGCCGCCTGCATGTCGGTGATCTTGAGGTTGTAACCCAAGTGCGAATAAGTGTACTTGTGGTCATAGCCCATCGGCAATAAACCAAGCTGTTGGCCGAAACGCTTGCCGCAGGTATTGTCACACCCGGGCCCGCAGTAACAATCCCGTCCCCAGTCGCGGAAAGATTCGATAATGGTGCGCAGGTCGTTATCTTGGGTGAATACCATGCCGCCCTCACCCATGGTAATGTGGTGCGCAGGGTAGAAGCTACAAGTGGCGATGTGACCAAAGGTGCCGACGTGCTGAGGCTTCCCCCTCCCCAGCCCTCCCCCGGTGGGAGAGGGAGTATAAGTCGAACCGAGTGCATCGCAGCAATCTTCGATGACCCAGAGATTGTGCTTATTGGCTATTGTCATGACGGCATCAAGGTCGAAAGGATTGCCCAAGGTATGGGCGATCATTATGGCTTTGGTCTTTTGGCTAATCGCCGCTTCGATCTTTTGCGGGTCGATGTTGTAGGTGGGAATATCCACATCTACAAATACCGGCACCATGCCATTTTGCAACATGGGGTTCACGGTGGTCGGAAACCCGGCTGCCACCGTAATGACTTCATCACCCGGCTTTAACGCCCGATCACCCAGCTTGTGCGAGGTCAGTGCCGTGAGTGCAAGCAGGTTAGCCGATGAGCCGGAAGTGGTAGTCAACGCATAGGCAACGCCAACGAACTCGGCAAAGCGTTTTTCAAATGCCGCGTTGAAACGTCCGGTGGTGAGCCAGCCATCCAATGACGCCTCGACCATATATTTGAGTTCACTAGCGCCTAGGACTTTGCCGGATGGGGGGATAACGCTGCTGCCGCCGGCAAAGGGCTTTTGTGCGAAAGCGAGTGCCGCGTATTCATCGACTAGGGTGGCAATTTTTTGGCGGATAGTGTCTTTGGGGTCCATTGCGTATTTCAGTTTGGTTAGACAAAAATTGTTTCGTTAATTGACGGAGGTCAATAATGTAAATCCTAGCATGTTCAAGAGCGCCAAACGCTGGGGTTCGTACCTCGCGGACAGCCTACGGCAAAACGGCCATTTCACTCTACAAACTCAATCGCTACTCAGTAAGTGTTGCGAAGGGCAGCAACAACTCCTTTACGCAATGCTGACAAAGATCAAGCTGTAGTCTTGTTCCGTCACCGATGATCGATCCGTATCCACCAATATTATCTATCGATAAGAATTCTTCAAATTCGAAGTTGTCAGATTCATTTTCTGCATAACGGCCACATCGATCGCAAGTGATTGACGCTGGTTCCTGAACGGTGATTTCCCGAAATTTAATCATCTGTGATTCATGGATGAGCTTGGCTAATTTTGAATTCTGCAATTTGTTGCAGAGAAACAATTTTCATATTTTCACCCGCGAGCCGCTGTTTGTTCCATCGAGTAATACTTTCCAGTGTTGTTTGCAGATTCCAGCGAGGATACCAACCCAATCTCGCTTTCGCCTTGGAGCAATCCAGTTTCAAATAATGGGCTTCGTGCGGATGATTGCCGCCGTCCAATACCCAGCTCGCGCCTTCTTCCCATGCACCGGTCAATTGCTCAACAATCCATTGCACCGGCTTCGCATCTTCATCGTTTGGCCCGAAATTCCAGCCTTCCGCAAAGGCGGCGCCTTCTTCATAAAGCTTTTGCGCCAGAAAAAGATAGCCCGATAGCGGCTCCAATACATGCTGCCAGGGACGAATCGCTTGCGGGTTGCGAATACTGACCGGCTGGCCTTGGGTGATAGCTCGCATGATATCCGGTATCAGTCTGTCCTGTGCCCAGTCGCCGCCGCCGATAACATTTCCGGCGCGTGCGCTGGCAAGTGCAACGCCATGGGCGCTATATTTTTCCGGGTTAAAAAATGAATTGCGGTAAGCGGATGTCACCATTTCGGCGCATCCTTTACTATTACTGTAGGGGTCATGCCCCCCCAGACGGTCACTCTCACGGTATCCCCAGTCCCATTCGCGATTTTCATAGCACTTGTCGCTGGTCACATTGACCACCGCTTTCACGCAGCCGGCCTTGCGCACCGCTTCGAGCAGGTGCACCGTCCCCATCACGTTGGTGGAATAGGTCTCG
>CAIQPV010000553.1 GCA_903873725.1 uncultured Nitrosomonadales bacterium | reverse complement strand
GATGCGCATTACAACCTGGGCAATTATTTGGTAGAACATGATCAGCTTGAAGATGCGGTGGCTAGTTATCGACGGGCGTTGGACATCAAGCCCGACTATAGCCAAGTACATGCCAATTTGGGCTTTGTTCTGCATGAGACCGGGCAAATCGATAGTGCGATGGAAAGCTATCATCGGGCGCTGGCATTAAAGCCAGATTTTGCCGAAGTGCACAACAATCTGGGTAATGTCCTTAAAGACTTGGGGCGGTTAAATGATGCAGTAACGAGCTGCCGTCGAGCTTTGCAAATCAAGCCGGATTTCGCGGAGGCGCATCACAGCCTGGGCAATGTGCTTAGAGAGCTTGGACAGATCAATGGCGCGGTGTCCAGCTATCGCAGCGCGTTGGAAATTAAACCCGGTTACGTTCAGGCTCATTACAGTTTGGGCAATTGTCTGAAAGACCTTGGACAAATCGACGACGCAGTGTCCTGCTACCACCGCGCACTGCAGATCAAACCAGATTACGCCGAGGCTCACAATAACCTTGGGCTTGCTTTGAAAGGCTTGGGAAAATTTGAAGCGGCAGCGGAAAGTTATCGGCGAGCGCTGCACATCAAACCCGATCTTGCCGAAGCGCATAGCAATCTGGGAAATGTGCTGAGCGAACTTGGACAACTTGATCAGGCAATGGTAAGTCTTCGACAGGCTCTTGAGATTAAACCCGATTTGGTCGAGGCGTGTACCAATCTCGGCAATGTTCTAAGCAACCTCGGGTTAACCGATGAAGCTGTGGCATGCTACTGCCGATTGTTGAAACTCAAACCGGATTACTCTGAAATACATAGTAACCTGCTATTTACCCTGAACCACAGCACGAGTCATCACCTTGTTTATCAGATTGAGGAAGCACGCCGGTACGGAAATATAGCTGCCGCAAAGGTAGGCACGCGGTTTTCTGCATGGCAATGCATAAGTAGGCCGGAACGTCTGCGTGTCGGGTTACTTTCTGGTGATCTGTACAATCACGTGGTGGGATACTTTCTGGAAGGTGTGCTGGCTCATATTGATCCTGCCCGCATTGAATTGATTGCTTATCCTACAGGTAACATAGAAGATGAGCTGACCGCGCGCATTCGTCCCTGTTTTTCGAAGTGGCACTCTTTGTCGGGTATAAGCGATGAAGCCGCAGCGCAGTTGATTCATGCAGATGGCGTACACGTGTTGCTGGATATCTCCGGCCATACCGCGCGCAACCGCCTGCCGGTTTTTTCATGGAAACCAGCGCCGGTGCAGGCGAGTTGGCTGGGCTATTTTGCCACCACGGGGGTGGCGGAAATGGATTATGTGCTGGTGGATGCAGTAGGAGTACCAGAGGCGCAACAGGCGCAATTTACTGAAGCAGCCTGGTATCTGCCCGACACACGGCTGTGTTTTACTCCGCCCAATGTTGAAATTCCTGTGGCAGCGCTGCCAGCCTTGTCAAAGGGATATATTACCTTCGGCTGCTTTCAGAGCTTGCCTAAAGTGGATGATGAAGTGTTGTCTGCCTGGGGCGAGATCTTTGCCGCTGTGCCCAATGCAAGGTTGCGTATTCAATGCAAGCAATTGGGGGAGCCGGCGCAGGCAGAGAGAATGTTGCAACGCCTCCAGCATTACGGCATCGCAGCTGCGCGCGTAGGAACCCACGGCGCGGTTTCGCGCGAAGATTATTTGGCATCCCACGCAGTAGTTGACATGATACTGGACACGTTCCCATTTCCTGGCGGCACCACGACCTGTGAAGCCCTGTGGATGGGCGTGCCGACACTGACACTGGCGGGTGATCGCTTGCTGGCCAGACAAGGAGCCAGTCTGCTGACGGCGGCAGGACTGCCCGATTGGGTGGCGGAAAGCAGAGCAAACTATATCAGCAAAGCGATTGAGTTGGCTGGTGATTTGCCAAAGTTATCCGCCTTACGCGAAATCCTGCGGCACCAGGTATTGGCTTCACCTATTTTTGACGGGAAACGCTTTGCCCGGAATTTGGAAGAGGCTTTGTGGGGAATGTGGAACAATTACGGGGATCGGCAAAAAGTTTGGTCTAGCTTAAATGTTACGATGAATATTTCAAACAAGGGAAGCAGGAATGGCCAAAACTAAAAAAGGGCAGGAACCGGCACAAGACCTGCTCAACCAGCTAATCGCTTTTTATAATGCAAGACACTATGTGCAAGTGGAAATCAGTGCGGGCGCTCTGGTTGAACAATATCCCGACTCGGGTGCTGTATGGAAAATATTGGGTGTGACCTTGTTGACGCAAGGAAAAGAATCTTTATTCGCCCTGCGAAAGGCAGCAAAACTATTACCCGAAGATGCGGCGTCGCATTTCAATCTGG
>CAIQPV010000552.1 GCA_903873725.1 uncultured Nitrosomonadales bacterium | reverse complement strand
CTTGTTCAAGAAAACCAATCGGTTTAAAGAAGCAGAATCCGTACTCCTTCATGCAATTAATCTAAAGCCGGATTCTGTAGAGGCACTAAGCAATTTAAGTGTTTTGTTATATGAAACAAAACGCTTTCCTGAAGCTAAAGCAACTTGCCTGCGCGCGCTCGAACTGAATCCGGGATATGCCATGGCCCATCATTCTCTGGGTGCCACCCTGCAGGGGCTCGGTCAACTTGAGGAGGCGTTGGCAAGCTGTCACCGCGCGCTGCAACTCCAACCCGATTATGCCGAAGCTCTCAGCGTATTGGGTAAAGTTCAACGTGAACTCGGGCAAATCGATCATGCGGTTGCAAGTTTCCGCCGGGCATTGGAAATTAAACCCGATTACTTTGAAACACATAGTAACCTGCTATTTACACTGAACCAGGTCAGACAAGATACCTCAGCACATGTTGAGGAAGCTCGGCGGTTTGGTAGAAGAACCGCTGAAAAAGTGGTAGCCAAATTTTCTGCATGGCATTGCGAAGAACGGCCCGAACGTCTGCGTGTCGGACTGGTATCGGGAGATTTGTACAATCACGTGGTGGGACATTTTCTGGAAGGAGTACTGACTCAGATCGATCCTGCACGCATCGATTTGATTGCTTATTCTACTGGTCATACGGAAGATGAACTTACCGAGCGCATGCGTCCCTATTTTTCGAAGTGGAACGGATTGTTCTGTAAAAGTGATGAAGCTGCAGCCCAATTGATTCATGCCGATGGTGTACACGTGTTGTTGGATCTTTCCGGCCATACCGCGCATAACCGCCTGCCGGTTTTTTCCTGGAAACCCGCACCGATACAGGCCAGTTGGCTGGGCTATTTTGCCACCACCGGAATAGCCGAAATGGATTATGTGCTGGCCGATATAGTGGGGGTGCCGGAGGCTCGGCAGGGACAATTTACTGAAACGGTCTGGTATCTGCCGGACACTAGGCTGTGCTTTACGCCGTTCAAAGTAGAAATTCCTGTAGCAGAGTTGCCCGCATTAAAGAACAGCTGTATTACCTTTGGTTGCTTTCAGAATTTGTCCAAAGTGGGCGATGAGGTACTGGCGTTGTGGGGCGATATTTTGGCGGCATTGCCTAATGCAAGGTTGCGTATACAGTGCAAGCAACTGGGCGAACCGGCACAGGCAGAAAAAATGTTAGACCGATTGAAGCACTACGGCATCGACGCTGGGCGGGTGGGAATCCATGGCGCGGATTTTCGCGAAGCATATCTGTCCGCATATGCGGAAGTGGACTTGATATTGGATACGTTTCCGTATCCGGGCGGTACTACCACCTGTGAAGCACTGTGGATGGGCGTACCGACGCTGACCTTGGCGGGTGACAGCTTGCTGGCCAGGCAAGGTGCGAGCTTGATGACAGCGGCGGGGCTGCCTGATTGGGTGGCAAAAAGCAGGGAAGAATACATCAGCAAAGCGATTGCGCTGGCGGGTGAGGTGCAAAAGCTTTCGGTTTTACGTGCCGGTTTGAGGCAACAGGTATTGGCATCGCCGGTGTTTGACGGTAAACGCTTTGCCAGAAACCTTGAAGGCGCTTTGCGGAGTATGTGGGAAAAATATCAGGATCGGCAATAGACTACGATGCAACCAAAAGATTCCAAAGAATAAGTAATTCAGTTAACTGATTGCCTCGCTGATGAGGGCATGCATTGAAGCATCAAGTTTATTCAGGGAGTCAAGCCGTTGATCAGTCGGATTGTTTTTCAATAAATCAATTTTAAGTATGTTGAAATGGTGAAATATAAAATCCCACAAATAGTGCGAGGGGTTAAGCTCTCTTGCAAGATCCAGATTAAGGCGAATAATTTTCTCTTTTACGTCACTAATTAATACTTGCCTGTTTCCTATTGCCCTGGCCATTGCAATCAACAATTCTTCATAAGTCGGTTCATAAGTTGCCATCAAAGGGATGCCGTCCTTGGCAAACCAGTTTGACATGCCTATTTCGTAACGCGATACGACTTCGAACTTGTCTGAAATTGGTTCCATCTGTGCCCACCAGTCAATGAACGGCGGGGAATTGATGAGGGCTTTATTTTCGAAAGAGACCAGGTAGGATTGGATATGTCTTTCATGCTGATTTGAGATGGTTAAACCTTTAACCAAAGGGTCGCCAACGGACGTCAGAAATTGACTCATTAATAAATGAGGATTCAGCGTGATGAATGAACTATTAAATATCACCAGGCGCTTTAACTTGCTCTTGTCTCCTAAAGCATCAATGCCAACTTTGTATGACCAGAAATCATAGCCAAAATTTTCTCGACGGATTACCTTGGCAAAGGGTGACAGTCTGATAATTTCAGTGTCAGAAATTCCTGTGGATACAAACACAATTTTCTTGGTTAGTTTTG
>CAIQPV010000551.1 GCA_903873725.1 uncultured Nitrosomonadales bacterium | reverse complement strand
GCGTTTTCAGAGACCAGCGCGGCGCGAGCGGTTGTGACTTCTTCCAGTTCCGCCGCTTGGCGTTCGCCTTCTGCCAGCAGAGCCTCATATTCGGCCTGAAGATCATTCAAGCTGGCGATAGTTG
Source organism: uncultured Nitrosomonadales bacterium (assembly GCA_903873725.1). GTDB lineage: Bacteria > Pseudomonadota > Gammaproteobacteria > Burkholderiales > Gallionellaceae > CAIQPV01. The sequence continues at coordinate 5,457 of CAIQPV010000551.1, read as the reverse complement.
CAGAGGTGGCTTCTTGCACCTTGGCCGCAATATGGATGTTGATGGCGCGCGCAACGTTCGGATCCATCGCATTGTCCGGACTGGAGGGGGGCTGAGTCTGTCCCGCTTTGTAGGCATTCAAGTGGCGCCCTATGGTCAACATACTGCCGGTGCCCAGTGCGTCGCGTACCGCACGACTGGTCGCTTTGCCCCCTTTGGCGCGGATGGCGTCGGCTGCATTCGCCACATGTTCGTAAGATATGTTGGATTCGCGCGCCATGATGGTTCCTTTCAGTTGATATGAATGATATGGTATGAAACGATACTTATGATATGTATCACAGTGATATGATTGTTATCATACGGTATGATATGTAATTGTCAACCACTATTAATCCTGCTTTTTGCTGACACTTACATACTGTTTTATCGATGTTATTTCTTGATGGTATGTCGCAATAGGGCGCACCTTGCAAGACAATGTTCCGATACATCGACATGTATTTATAATTACCGAAGTTATGGAACATAATGGCCGCATGAAAATGCTTGCCGAAAAACTGGTTGATCTAGTGCGAACCCAGGGGCTGATACGTCCGTGTGATCTGGCACTGCTGGGTATTCCCCGTATTTCACTGACCCGTGCCGTCCGTCATGGATAGTGGACGCACTGCATCGTGATTTAGTATTTACACATTGAAGCGTTAAGTGCTGCATTACGCAAATGAATAACGAATTAAATTCTTCTTCAATCGGGGCGGCAAACCGCTTTATTGATGCCAAATCGGCAACGGGATTCGCCAGCTTTTCACTGGAAGCGCTGACGGATAGCCAATAGGGCAGGCTTTGCCCCACGATCGAAACTCCAGAACCTCACGACGGCGATGCGTGGAATATTCTAGTAGCGCGTGCGTGTTGCATTTTGGTATCAATCCACTACAATAGTGTAAATACTAAACTATATATTTAGAATTTACACCAATGATCTCCCGCCACATTCAATCTCATCTGCAAACACTTCTGATTCACTTCCCTTGTGTCGTGCTGACAGGTGTGCGGCAATGCGGTAAAACTACTTTGCTGAGTACGCTTCCCGGCGAATGGCGGCGCTTTGATATGGAGAACTCGACGGATCGCCAGCAACTCCTTGCCGATCCTGATTTATTCTTCCGCTTGCATGCCGACAGGATAGTGATTGACGAAGCTCAGTTGGCCCCACCTTTGTTCGCGGCTCTGCGCGTGGCGATTGACCGGGATCGTTCCAGAAAGGGACGGTTTTTGCTGTCAGGCTCCAGTTCGCCGGAGTTGGTCAAGCAGATTTCAGAAAGTCTGGCAGGTCGTGTGGCGTATCTGGAAATGGCACCGTTAAGTTTGGCGGAGGCGTGGCAACACCCGCCGTCCTGCCTTTACCCCATGCTGGCCGAGGGCGCGGCGATTGAGGACATTCAGGCTGCCGCAGTTGCCCGCCTGACGGTACAGCAGGTACGCGACTACTGGTTTCAGGGCGGCTATCCAGAGCCTTGGCTAAGCGACAATGAAGAGTTCCGCAGCCTGTGGTATCGCCACTATATTGATGCCTATTTGCTGCGCGACATTGGTGCGTTGTTTCCCAATCTGAACCGGGATCGCTACCGGCAGTTCATCGCCCTGCTCAGCCAGCATTCCGGAAATATACTCAATAACGCCGACATCGCCAGAACGCTAGGGATAAGCGAGCCCACCGTGCGAGACTGGTTGAGCATCGCCCACGATACTTTTATGTGGCGGCATATTCCGGCGTGGGACCGCTCTGCCGCGAAGCAACTGGTCAAGCATCCAAAAGGCTTTCTGCGGGATAGCGGCCTGTTGCATCGGCTGTTGCGGATTCAGGATACCGAAATGCTTTCCACCCATCCTGTGGTCGGAAAATCGTGGGAAGGGATGGTGGTGGAAACTTTGTTGAGGGGGTTTGAAAACGCCGGAATTGACGTGAACCCTTTTCATTACCGGACACGCGGCGGGGCGGAGATCGACTTGATTCTGGAAGGACAGTTTGGGGGCGCAAACCTCCTGCCGGTGGAAATAAAACTGACGCAGCAGACCGATAAACGCGCCATGCGCGCGCTTTCAGAGTTTGTTGTGACCCACAACTGCCCTCTGGGCTTGGTCATCAATAACGACGAACGTCCGCGCAGGTTGGATGAACGTATTCTCGCCATTCCGGCGGCCTGTCTCTGAATGCCCTTTGCACTGCCTTGAAGGGAGATTTGGACGGACATCGCCACATCAGCCCCTCCTTGACCTTGGTTGCGATTTCAACCTCCTCTGCATCAATTCTGATTCTAGTCGAGAACCTGATGTAAATAGTTTCACCTGATCGCCAATGCTTGGCTCAACCACGGTACGTGAGCTGCTGCACGTTGCACCACGGGGGATACAAGCTAGGGGTTATAAGCCCAAGTCCACGAAATTCTCAGAATGTAAAATTTAAGTGGCGAACACGACTACCACATGCCCAATTGATACCGCTCGGCGAGTAGGACCAACAAGGGGTTGTAAGCCGGAACCGCCAAAATTCCGTCAAGCTAACCAACAGCTCACCGGGCTAAACCTGCCTCAAATAAAAATCGGGATTCCATACCATCCTCAATCGAGCTGCTTAAAATAAGTCTGTTCTTTGTCCTGGTCATGCCAACGTACAGTAAGCGACGCTCATCCTCTTCTCTCGCATCTGTGTGAGGCAAATTTCCTTCTTCGACAGCCATAATCCAGACATTCTCGAATTCAAGACCTTTTGAACCATGAACCGTCATAAGCTGAACATATGGGGACTCGCGGGTATCAGGCAAATTCATACCTATTAAGGTTAATTTTTGTTTCAGTGAACCAGGTATTTTTAAAACCGCCGACTTAAGGGTTTCTAAAAATATTAATTGTTTTTCGTTTTTGCAAACATTCGAAAGATGCTCGGCAATTCCATAGATAATTAAGTTAGCCATGCCCTTTCGTTCACACTTATTCCAGGCCAAAAACCCATGATAAAGGGCATTAACCGCTTTGCTGGCACTACTGTCGCTATCCTTTTGCTTTTCTATCATCATCTTGAGCGAGTAAAGACGATCAATGCATCCACTCTCGGTTTCTGTCGTATCTTTCGAATGTTGGTTGATCAAAGTTGAGCGCAGGCCGAACTGCACAAGGACATTTGCAACCCCAGTCCACGAATCGTCGACAACAGAGCGCATGAGACCCATGAAAACGCTACCGATTGAATATTCCCAAATACTTTTCCCGCCAACTCTGATGCACGAGATACCAGCACCGACAAGTGCGACTTCTGCACTATCCAAAATCGTATTCGTGCGCGCAAGAACAGCCCAGTCATTTTTGTGTGCCATGATTTTCTGAACCATTCGGTCAAATTCATCGAAACGATCAGCGCAGCGAAGGATATGGAACTCCCCATCAACCGTTTTATGGGCTGCAATTTTCTTATCTGCCCGCTCCTTGTTGTGCCAGATTAGTTTCGCCGCGCAGCCCAAGATATTAGGAGGACATCTATAATTGATTGGCAGTGTCATTTCTGTGGAAGAAAGTTGAGCCGTGACAGTGTTTAGCCCCTCGTAACCGAGTGCGCTTCTGAATGAATAGAGGCTTTGGTCATCGTCGCCAACACCTGTGATTTCCACCCCGTTACGACCGTGGGACAATAGCCACTCCATCTGACCATTATCCATGTCCTGCAACTCGTCGGCCAACATCCACCGGCCCGGCAGTCTGGTTTCAGGGCGTTCATGCATCATTCGTACCGCCATGAGAATAATGTCTGAAAAGTCCATCGCGTTTTCAGACTTTAAAATATCGCAATATTCCGCGTAAATATTTTGCACACCTTCGTCTTTAAAGACGGGTACGCCGAGCCTGGACTTGGCGTTGTCAATGATTGAGGCGATATTTTCAAAAGGGATCTCGGTGTCGTGTTGAACGTAACAACGCTTCAACAGCGCACGCCGCGAACCATCATTTATTAATTTCGGTAATGGTCTCAGGTAACTTTTCAACTGAGAATAGGCGAGGGAATGAAACGTGCCGACAACAATGCGATTACCGGCGCCAAGACATTCCGCAAGGATGCGTTTCTTAAGATCGCTGGCCGCATCTTTTGTGAAGGTTACCGCGAACAACCTGCCGTTTTGCTCATTGAGAAGCAGGTTGGATGCCCTTTTCGCCAACACTGTTGTTTTGCCGCTTCCCGGACAGGCCAGTATCGTGCAATGACCGCTAACAGCAATTGCACGGCACTGATAGGGGTTAAGCTCCACTCTTTGCGGTCTTCTTCTTCTCGCTCGCCGCAGGCGCAGCAGCAGCAACTTCCGGCTTGACCTCCGTTAATGCCGGCTCCGCCAATGCCGCCCCTGTTAAAGAGCCTTCACCGGCCAGGACATGATCAGCAATGCTAATTACATTGGTAAGCTGTTCACCCGAATTAGTAATGCTTTCCAGGGAGATTTTCTTTTTGCGAGCCAATTTTTCTGACCGCGTGTATAAGGAAAAAATGACTCCGCTAGCGCTTCTCACGCTGCGCCTGGCTTCGTGAAGCCAGTTGGCGCGCTGCTCATCGCTGATAAGCTCGATCATCCATGCGCTATCAATTGTTTGACACAATTCATCCAGCTTTTTGATGATGCCGAGGTAACGTGACAAACGCGGTGAGTCGATTTTCAAGGTAATGGCAAGAGGTGCCGTGTAATCCAATTCCGCTATTTCAATCTTGCTTTGCTCAATGATTAAGCGCACCCGCTCGTGATTTTTTTCGAGCTCGTCCTTGCACACTTGGAGCTTTTCGTTAACTTGTGCTTCTACTGCGTCAACGTCGGCCTTAACCCCGGTAGCCCGCATAATAACGGACACGGCGAAAATTGCTTTTGAGGTATCAGCAAAACTCCGCTCAACTATTTCCTGGGCGTAGGCAGTGCGTATATCCAGGTTGGCCGTATAAATGGGGCGGCTAAAACCCCTTTTGCTTGAAGCTGCTGATGCGAAAGCCATATAAATTCCCTTTTGTATAAACGTAATGAGTCAATAAACCCGGCTACGATAATACATTGCAGAAAGTTAATTTTTCCCTCGAACGACATGCTAAATAGCAATGATTCGAGGGAAATGCCTGTTGACTTGTTTTATTGTTGAGACTAACATCGGCTCCATTGTTGCCTTTGCTTATCGCATCGGTACATACAGGTAGATGGCCTGTCAAAATAACCAGTGGTTGCTGAAAGACAACCGGACTTCGCAAGAAGTTACAGACAGTCGCAAGACCGTCAAAGTCAGTCGAAAGGCTGATTGAAGTGTAGTTCAAGTATTTTCATCCCAACCGGGGCATCTACCCCGGAAGGGAATGATGCCCCTTTTTTATAGAGGTGCATCATCATGATCTTAGTTCTTATTTCCTGCATTATCACAGGGTATTTCATCAGTACACCGGTTCTCAAACTGGTT
>CAIQPV010000550.1 GCA_903873725.1 uncultured Nitrosomonadales bacterium | reverse complement strand
TGGCAGGTTTTGGTTATCGACATGTTCGTTAAAAGACAGATTTTCCTTTAATTTTATGCTTGACTGGCCTGCATTTCCATAGTCTGCTGTATGGGTAGCCATTTTCTCCCAACATTTCATGCACGAGAATGAAGGAGTTACACGATGTCCGACGCACCCCAGACCCCTCCCCCGGCCGATGGTCTTTCAGACAACTCAGCCAGTGGCCTTGCCTACCTCACAATTATCCCGGCGATCATCTTCCTGATTGCTGCGCCCTACAATCAGAAGCCGATCATCAAGTTCCATGCCTGGCAGTGCATTGGGCTGGCCATTGCTTATTTCGTGGTCATGATTGCCCGGATCATCCTGCACTTCATCCCATTCGTCGGCTGGATAATCGGGATCTTCGCACTGCTGTGCTATCTGGGCATCTTCATCCTCTGGCTCATCTGCATGCTGAATGCATTCCAGGGCAAGATCTTCAAGGTTCCGGTGCTCGGCGATTTCGCGGCCAAGCAGGCGGGTCTGTAAATTTCTGCATTGCGCAGGATGTAGCAAGCCCGGCTGGTTTTGTCCAAGCGGGTCAGGCATTATGAACTTGGTCAAGAATGCAAAGCACCGCAAACTTGAAAACAATTTCCGAACCATTCACAGTTCGTAACAAAATCCAGCACGTTCAACAAGGAGAAAAAATATGTCAGACGCACCTCAGCAAAGTGAAGGCTTGTCAGAGAACGCAGCATCCGGGCTGGCCTACATCACCATCATCCCGGCGATCATCTTCCTGGTCGTGGCACCCTACAACACGAATCCCAAGATCAAGTTCCATGCATGGCAGTGCATCTTCCTCGCAATTGGAATGTTTTGTTGTGGGATTATCATGATCGTCCCGATCCTGGGCTGGATTATCGGAATCCTTGGATATCTGGCGCTCTTCGTTTGCTGGATCATTGCCATGATCAATGGTTTCCAGGGCAAGCAGTTCAAGGTGCCCGTCATCGGCAACTTCGCTGCAAAGCAAGCTGGCGTCTAAGTTCAAAAAACAGATTCTCTGCTCGGAATGCGGCACTGAGGTTCAACCCTCAGCGCCGTTTTCCTTTGCGCGCTGCATGCTTTTTGGCCTTGTGTTTTGATTTGCCCTTGCCGGCGATTTTGTTCCCGGGGTAATAGCGCCCGGCGTTGGCTTCGGCCAGTTTTTTCTTCTTCGACTTTTTCGTCGGCGGTGCGGGTCGGCGACCGGTGAGCGGAATTCCCTCTTCGACAATAGAGAACTGCAAGCGCCGCTCGTCCATGAGCACGCGGTCCAGCACCACGTTGACGTGCTGGCCGACACGGAAGCGACGGCCGTTGCGCATGCCGAAGATGTCGTGCGAGGCCTCGCGGAAGACATAGTGGTCGTCGCGGAGTGAGTCGATGGGGACAAGCCCCTCGATGAACAGCTCCTTGAGCTCAACGAACATTCCGTACTTGGTGGGGTTGAGCACCAGCGCGGCAAACTCTTCGCCGACGCGGTCTTCCATAAAGCGCGCCTTCTTCCACTCCATCAACTCGCGCTCGGCCTCGGCAGCGCGGCGCTCGGTCTGGCTGGTTTCGCTGGCAATCTGCGCAAGCTCGACTTCGGGGACTGGTGGTTCGTCGATCTGAGTGATGGCAAGCCGGTTGAAAGATTCTTCGCGCGGCGCGGGTATTGCGGCACGCCGCGCACCATAGGCGCGCGTGCTCGGCTCGCCTGCGCCGTCAAGGCCTGAGCCCAGCACCGATTTCG
>CAIQPV010000549.1 GCA_903873725.1 uncultured Nitrosomonadales bacterium | reverse complement strand
TGACTGTTGTGCTGGGTAAAATACCCGCACCACGTTGCGCGACGGTTGCTTCATTTCTGGATGCCCAAGGGCTGGTTATCGATCAGGGTATTGCCTTGTTTTTTCCCGCACCGCATTCTTATACCGGTGAAGATGTGCTGGAGTTGCAAGGACATGGCGGGATCGCGGTGTTGCAACTTGTTTTACAGCGCTGTCTGGAATTAGGCGCACGTCTTGCCCAGCCGGGCGAATTTACCCAGCGCGCGTTCCTGAATGGCAAACTGGATTTGGCGCAGGCGGAGAGTGTAGCCGACCTGATCGATGCCACGACCAGCCAAGCGGCACGTAGCGCCATGCGTTCGTTGCAAGGCGAGTTTTCGCAGGCGGTCCAGCACTTGGTTGACGGACTAATCCGGCTGCGTATGCTGGTTGAAGCCATGCTGGATTTTCCGGAAGAGGAAATAGAAGCCCCCGATGTTGAACATCGGAGGGATCAACTTGCCGGGCTATTGAGTGAATTAGGGGTTATCCTCAACTTGGCACAGCAAGGCAGCTTGCTACGCGAGGGGGCACATATTGTTTTGGCTGGACAGCCCAATGTAGGGAAATCGAGCTTATTAAATTGCCTCAGTGGTGAAGAGGTAGCGCTGGTCAGCGAAATTCCAGGCACCACTCGCGATGTTATCCATCAGGCAATTCAACTCGGCGGTGTACCATTCCATATCATGGATACGGCGGGATTGCGCGATTCGCAGGACGCCATTGAACAGATGGGTATTGCACGCACACGCAGCACGCTGCAAAAGGCGGACGCTATTCTGCTGTTGCTGGATGCGAGCTGTGGCATGAGTGTGGCAGATCAGAAAATTCTCGACGAATTGCCTCAGGACATTCCCCGACTGCATGTTTTTAACAAGGTCGATTTACTGAATAAAATCGCTCGCGTGGAAAAGCATGGTACAGAAAGCCATATTTACCTGTCCGCCAAGACCGGTGCCGGAGTGGATATGTTACGAGAAGAGTTGCTGTCATTGATAGGATGGCATCAGGAAGCTGGGGTATTTATGGCACGGGAACGCCATGTGCGCGCATTGCTGTCCTCGCGTGACTATTTGCATCAAGCGACCAGAGAGGCGTGCAGGGCTGAAATTTTTGCTGAACATTTACGTCTTGCCCAGGAGCAGCTAAGTGCCATTACCGGCGAATTTACCGCCGATGATTTGTTAGGTGAGATTTTCAGCCGGTTCTGCATCGGTAAATAAAACACTGCCATAATGCAGATAACAAGTGTTTCACGTGAAACATTTTGCAGTGGGCGGATTCTGTACTAGCGCTGTTTTGATGTATCATGCGCGCCCTTAGTTGCAACAGCCAGCAATCGGCTCGGAAGCAGACAGATGGATTTCCCGAAAAAATTTGATGTGATTGTGGTGGGTGGAGGACACGCCGGAACCGAGGCGGCGCTTGCCAGCGCGCGCATGGGTCGTTCGACCTTGTTGCTGACACACAACATCGAAACACTCGGACTTATGTCGTGTAATCCGTCCATCGGTGGCATAGGCAAGGGGCATTTGGTCAAAGAAGTGGATGCCTTGGGCGGTGCCATGGCGGCTGCCACCGATGAAGCGGGCATCCAGTTCCGCATCCTTAATGGATCCAAAGGAGCGGCGGTGCGCGCTACACGCGCTCAGGCCGACCGGGCGCTGTACAAGCAAGCCATCCGTGGCAGGCTGGAGAACCAGCCGAATCTCTGGCTGTTTCAACAGGCGGTGGACGACCTGCTGGTTGAAGGCGACCGAGTGAGCGGGGTTGTTACCCAGGCGGGTTTGCGATTTGCCGCAAAAAACGTAGTGCTGACCACCGGCACCTTCCTGTCCGGCTTGATCCATATCGGACAATCAAATTATCAGGGTGGGCGCGCGGGAGATCCTCCGTCAATCAGTTTGGCGCACCGTTTGCGCGAACTCAAATTGCCGGTGGGCAGACTGAAAACCGGCACGCCGCCGCGTATTGACGGTCGTACCATAGATTATTCGGCGTTGACCGAACAGCCCGGCGACGTGCCGGTACCGGTATTTTCCTTTCTCGGGCAAGCATCACAGCATCCTCGGCAGCTTCCATGCTGGATCACCCAGACCAACGAGCGCACACACGACATCATCCGTGGCGGGCTGGATCGTTCGCCATTATTTACCGGAGTAATCAAGGGGATAGGGCCGCGCTACTGTCCATCCATCGAAGACAAGATCGTGCGCTTTGCCGACAAGGACTCACACCAGATCTTTTTGGAGCCGGAGGGGCTGAGTACCCACGAAATTTATCCGAACGGAATTTCCACCAGCCTTCCTTTCGATGTGCAACTGAACCTGGTGCATTCCATGAAAGGGCTGGAAAATGCGCACATCTCCCGCCCCGGCTATTCCATCGAATATGATTATTTCGACCCCCGCAACCTTAAGCGCTCACTGGAAACCAAGTCTATTGCGGGACTGTTTTTTGCCGGGCAAATCAACGGCACCACGGGTTACGAAGAGGCCGCCGCCCAAGGGCTGCTGGCAGGTATCAACGCCGCATTGCAGGCGCGGGACGAAGAAAGCTGGTGTCCACGCCGTGATGAGGCCTATCTGGGTGTGCTGGTAGACGACCTGATAACGCGCGGGGTGTCGGAACCGTACCGCATGTTTACCAGCCGCGCAGAATACCGCTTGCAGTTGCGCGAGGACAATGCTGATTTGCGCCTGACAGCGATCGGGCGTCGCCTGGGCGTGGTAGATGATGTTCGCTGGCAGGCAGTTGAGCAAAAAGAGGCGGCGATCAGCAATGAGCAGGAGCGGCTAAAAGCGACTTGGGTTAATCCTAAAGAACTGCCCCAAGAAGAAGCGGAGCGTGTACTGGGTAAAGGGATAGAACGTGAGTATGCGTTGTATGATTTATTGCGCCGACCAGATGTAAGCTACGCCGACTTGATGAGTTTGCCCGGAGCTGGAGAACCTGTCTCGGATGAGAAAGTGGCGGAACAAGTGGAAATTCAGGCTAAATATTACGGCTATATTGAACGCCAGCGAGAGGAAATAGCGCGCAACGAGTACCATGAAAACATGGCGTTGCCCGCAATCATGGATTATCGTAACGTGCATGGACTGTCCAAAGAAGTGCAACAAAAACTGAACCAGCATATGCCGGAAACGATGGGACAGGCTGCCCGCATTTCCGGTATGACCCCGGCCGCAATTTCCTTGCTGTTGGTGCACTTGAAGCGAGGATTTCAGAATAACGTAAAAGAGCAGCAAAGTGCATGAATCCCGAACAAGTACTAGCGAAAGGTATCACGCAGTTGGGAATAGCGGTGGCACCGGAAGTGCAGCAAAAAATGCTGGTCTATCTTGCGCTACTGCAAAAATGGAATAAGGTTTACAGCCTGACGGCAATCCGCCAGCCTGAACAGATGGTAAATCTTCACTTGCTTGACAGCCTGGCAGTGCTGCCATACTTGTGGCCAAGCCGTTGGCTGGATGTCGGATGTGGAGCGGGTTTGCCGGGATTGGTGTTGGCTCTCATGCGCCCGGAGTGGGCATTTACTTTGTTGGACAGCAACAGCAAGAAAACCAGTTTTGTGCAACAGGCCGCAATTGAATTGGGGTTGAGTAATGTGTGTGTTTGCTGCGCCCGGGTTGAAGACTGGAAAACAGAGGAAAAATTCGACGGAATTATTTCTCGCGCGTTTGCCGAGGTTGCCAAGTTTACTTCGCTGACGCGGCGCCTGTTAAAGCAAGAAGGAAGTTGGGTGGCGATGAAAGGGGCTCCAGACCGGGAGTTGGAGCAGTTGCCGACAGGGATAGTGATGGAGCGGGTAATTCCGTTGCAAGTGCCAAATGTGGATGCCGCGCGTTGTCTGGTTCTAATAAAAGCGATTTGAGGATGCAATGAGCAAGATACTGGCGATTACCAATCAAAAAGGCGGGGTGGGGAAAACCACAACCACAATTAATCTGGCTGCCAGTCTGGCCGCAGCCAAACAGCGCGTGCTGCTGGTTGATCTTGATCCGCAAGGCAATGCCACCATGGGCAGCGGGATTGAAAAGCGCGATTTACCGACAACTGTTTACCATGTGCTGCTGGGCAGCAATACTTTACAAGAAGTACGCCGGCGATCTCAGGTTGGAAAATATGATGTGCTCCCAGCCAATCGTGAATTGGCGGGTGCCGAGATTGAGTTGGTGGATTTGCCGCAACGCGAAACCCGGCTTAAAGATGCGCTACAAGCAGTAACGGGTGAATATGATTATGTCCTGATTGATTGTCCGCCCGCCCTTAATTTACTGACCCTGAATGGCCTGTGTGCCGCGCGTTCCGTAATGATTCCCATGCAATGCGAATATTATGCCCTGGAAGGGCTGAGTGACTTGGTCAACACGATTCAAAAAGTTCGCGCGAATCTCAATCCGGTTCTTGAAATCGAGGGTTTACTGAGAACGATGTTTGATCCGCGCAATACTTTGGCACAGCAGGTTTCGGATCAATTGCAGCAACACTTTGGGGATAAGGTTTACCGTACGGTTATTCCGCGCAACGTGCGGCTGGCAGAAGCACCCAGCTACGGTTTGCCGGTGCTTTATCACGACAAGGTTTCAAAAGGGGCAAAAGCTTACCTTGCGCTGGCGGGAGAGTTACTCAATAACGCTGCAAAATCTGTAACGGTCAAATAAGCTGAGGAAACAACATGGTAAAGCCAAATAAAGGATTGGGTCGCGGACTGGATGCGCTATTGTCGGGAAATATCAGGGAACAGGACGACATATTGCGCGAGCTGCAAGTTGGCCAACTGAAGCCGGGAAAATACCAGCCGCGTAGCCGCATGGATGAAGCTTCCCTCAACGAACTGGCAGCCTCAATTAAAGCGCAGGGAGTTATACAGCCAATTCTTGCGCGTGTACTGGCGGACGGAGGTTATGAAATTATTGCCGGAGAACGGCGCTGGCGTGCCGCTCAATTGGCAGGTTTGACCCAAATTCCCGTGCTGGTGCGCAAGGTGGCGGATAATGCCGCTCTGGCCATGGCTCTGATTGAAAATATTCAACGCGAGGATCTGAATCCTCTGGAAGAAGCGGTAGGGATCCAGCGTCTGATAGATGAATTTGAAATGACTCATCAGGCGGCAGCGGATGCGGTGGGACGTTCGCGCCCTGCTGCGAGCAATTTATTGCGCCTGCTTAAACTGACGCAGCCGGTACAGGCCATGCTGATGGAAGGCGAACTGGACATGGGGCATGCCCGGGCGCTGCTGGGGCTGGAAGGCGCAGTACAGATTGCTGCGGCCAACAAAATTGTGTTGGGCGGACTATCGGTGCGCGAAGCAGAAAAACTGGTACAGAACGAGCTGGCACCGGTTACAAAGCACGAGCATAAAAAAATTCCGCTCAACCACGACATAATTCGTCTGCAGGAAAAAATTGCCGACCGCTTGGGAGCAAAAGTAGCGATAAAGCACGGCGCAAAGGACTCCGGTAAATTGATCATCGAATATAAAACGCTTGAGCAACTGGACGGGGTTCTCGTAATTCTAGGGGTGGTAGGGAATGAATGATTTGACAGTTTTTTTTATTATTGCTAACATTAATGGCTGAAATGACAGAGCATAATGCGGCCTGAATACATTCGTTTGTTTTGGTTTCAGATCGCAATAACAATAATTGGTGCCCTCTTAACTTACATTGTCGTTACGCTTCCGGCGGCAGAATCGCTTTTATACGGCAGTTGCATTACGTTGATCTCCACTTTGTTTCTTGCTTGGAGGTTCAAGCAAGGAGAACATCGGGAAAGCCTGGGGGCGGAATGGTGTTTACGGCAGGCGTATCGCACCGCAATTGAGCGATTTGCGTGGGTAGCGATCATGCTTGCTGTGGGGTTCGGTGTATTGAAGCTTGCGCCACTCTGGATGCTGGCAGGGTTTGTTGTAGGACAGGTGGCGTGGCTGCTGATCCCGATTTGGATGAAATTTGAGAACACAAAATGACAACTGAAGCGCTGACTTCGACCGAATATATCCGGCATCACCTGCAAAACCTGACTTGTGGTTTACATGAGGGTCAATTTCATTGCGCCCATAATGTTGAAGAAGCGAAGGCGATGGGATTTTGGGCATTGAATATTGATACGCTCGGAGTTTCGTTGGTTCTGGGCTTGGTATTCCTGTTTTTCTTCAGCCGGGTGGCAAAGAGTGCGGCACAGGGAGTTCCAAGCGGGGCTCAAAATTTTGTTGAATGGGTAATCGAATTTGTTGACAATAGCGTGCGGGGTTCATTCTCCGGGCGCAATGCTTTGGTTGCACCGCTGGCCCTGACAATTTTCATCTGGATTTTCCTGATGAACCTGATGGATCTGATCCCCGTTGATTATATTCCCTTTGTGGCCGAGCATATGGGCATCGGTCACTTTAAGGTGGTGCCTTCCACCGATCCCAATGCGACCATAGGCATGGCTTTAGGCGTGTTCTTTCTGGTGATTTTTTACAGCATCAAGATGAAAGGTCTCGGCGGTTTCATCGGTGAGTTGACGCTGCAGCCGTTCGGCAAGTTTGGCCTGCCATTCAATCTATTCCTCGAAGTGGTGAATCTGATCGCCAAACCGGTTTCTCTTTCGCTGCGTCTGTTCGGCAATATGTATGCCGGCGAAATGATCTTCATTCTGATCGCACTGTTGCCGTTCTATGTCCAATGGACGCTGTCGTTGCCCTGGGCGATCTTCCACATTTTGATTGTCACGCTGCAGGCATTTATTTTCATGACGTTGACCATTGTTTATTTGGACATGGCGCATCAGGAACACCATTAATATTTGAATTTATAAACCCGGTTTACTTTTGCATTACTTTTACCAATAGGAGATTTAAAGATGGAACTCGCAACCCCCCTGCTCTACATCGCCGGCGCACTGATGATGGGTCTTGGCGCTCTCGGCGCATCCGTGGGCATTGGCATTCTTGGCGGTCGTTTTCTGGAAGGCGCAGCGCGTCAGCCGGAACTGATCCCGATGTTGCGCACCCAGTTTTTCATCGTCATGGGTCTTGTGGATGCGGTTCCAATGATTGCGGTTGGTATCGCCATGTACGTCCTGTTTGCCGTAGCCAAGTAATTCGGGTGAAAGCCGTTTTAATAACGTGTTTAACAAACCAGTAAAGGTTCTTGCATGAATATCAATGCGACCCTTCTCGGCCAGACGATCATGTTTGCGATGTTCGTGTGGTTTTGCATGAAGTTTGTATGGCCGCCCATCATGGCGGCATTGGATGCCCGTAAAAAGCTGATAGCCGATGGTTTGGCTGCTGCAGAGCGCGGCAAGCACGATCTGGAATTGGCAGCAAAGCGTTCCGCTGAAGTGCTGCGCGAAGCGAAAGAAAAGGCAGCCGACATCATTGCGTTAGGTGACAAGCGCGCTGGCGAAATTGTGGAAGAAGCCAAAGTCAAGGCCGAGGTGGAAGCAGGTAATATTCGGACTCGCGCCAATTCAGAAATTGAACAGGAAGTATTCCGCGCCAAAGAGCAACTGCGCACACAGGTTTCCGGTGTTGCACTGGCAGGCGCGGGCAAAATTCTGGGGCGTGAAATTGATGCCAAGGCTCACAACGATCTGCTTGAAAAACTGCTTACGGAAATTTAATCATTATGGCTGAAGCTATCTCTGTCGCGCGCCCGTATGCCGTTGCTGCATTTGACGAAGCGACCAAGCTTGGCGACCTGAAGGGCTGGTCGGAAATGCTGC
>CAIQPV010000548.1 GCA_903873725.1 uncultured Nitrosomonadales bacterium | reverse complement strand
TCTGAAATAAAGATGGTTATGGCGGCGGTAAGAATCATGCACGAGTAATTTTGTTTTAGCCAAGCACTAATTGCATTGATACACGTTTCAGCGAAATTATTACATTGGGTTAATAGGCGACATAAGAGCCGCTTAAACTTGCTCAGCTAAATGTTTTCAACTTGAAGGTTGCTCAATGTTTACAGGTGGTTCAGACGGGGAAGCGATCCGGCACAATGAAAATTGTCCGAGTGATCAAGAACTCAATACCGTGGTGGCCTTGTTCGCCGCAGGTCATTACTCGGAAGCAGAAGCCATGGCAACGGCGATGACTGTGCGCTTTCCTTTTTTTGCATTTGGCTGGATAGTGTTGGGGGAGGTGTGCAAGCAGAAGGGGCAAAGTGCTGAGGCATGGTCACACATGCAAAAAGCGGTCGTACTTGCGCCGGGCAACCCAGACTTGCACTTCAATCTGGGCAACCTTCTTCAAAATTTGGGGAAGTTCGAAAAGGCTGCGGAAAGTTATAGGCTGGCACTACAGATTAAACCGGATTATCCCTATGCGCACAATAATCTGGGAATCACCTACCAGCGAATGGGCAGGCAAGAAGATGCTGAGTCCAGCTTTTTGCAGGCATTACAAATCAAGCCGGATTTTGACGAGGCACTCCTTAATCTGGGCGTCACCCTCAAGGCATTAGGTCGCTTGGATGAGGCAGAAGCCTGTTATCGGCGGGCGCTGGATATCAGCCCCAACTTTGCCGAGGCGCACTTCAATATGGGCGTTACTCTGCAGCAGTCATATCGTTTGACTGAAGCCGAAGTCAGCTATCGACACGCCTTGCAAATCAAACCGGATTTTGCCGAAGCACACAGCAACCTGGGCAACACCCTTAAGGAGTCTGGACGTTTGAATGAAGCTGAGATCTGCTATCGGCAGGCGCTACAAATTAATCCGGACTCCGCTGAGCTCCACAGTAATCTGGGTGTCCTCCTTAAGGATTTAGGCCGCTTGAATGAGGCTGAGGCCTGTTGCCAGCAGGCGCTACAGATCAAGCCGGATTTTGCAGGTGCATACAACAACCTTGGCGTTATTCTCAAAGAGTCAGGACTCTTGCTTGAAGCTGAGAATAGCTATCGCCGGGCGCTACAGATCAATCCGGACTACGCCGAGGCGCACAGCAACCTCGCGATAACATTGCTGACGCGGGGTGATTTGACCGCAGGATGGGAGGAAAACGAATGGCGGTGGTCAACCCCTCAAATGATCACTGGACGCCGCAACTTTGCTCAGCCGCAATGGCGCGGTGAGATGGCAGAAGGACAGACGTTGCTGATCCATGCCGAGCAGGGTTACGGCGACACCCTGCAATTCTGCCGCTATGCTTCCCTTGCTGCAACCCGTGGACTGAGAGTGATTCTGGAGGTTCAGACTCCGCTGGTCAGATTACTTCGCAACCTGCCTCATGTCGATCGTGTGGTGGGAAGCGGTGATGAGCTACCGGTCTTCGATCTTCATTGTCCAATGCTCAGCTTGCCATTGGCCTTGAAGACTACACTCGCGACTATTCCTAGCGCCCAATCCTATCTGCAAACCGACAAGATGCAGGTCAACGCTTGGCAAATACGCTTGGCCGATTTACCCGGCAAAGGCCATCGAATAGGCCTTGTGTGGGCAGGAAATTCGCACAGCCATTGGCCTCAGGCAGCGGTCATTGATCGGCAGCGCTCATTGCCTCCGGAGCGCTTGTTACCCTTGTTTAAGCTTTCCGGATTTCATTTCTTCAGTTTGCAGAAAGAGGGAACAGCAACACCCAAAGGCTTTCCTTTGACCGATCTTATGGATGAGATGGAAGACTTCGCAGACACTGCAGCATTAATTGCCAATCTCGACCTTGTCATTGCGGTAGATACCGCTGTTGCTCATCTTGCAGCAGCGCTTGGCAAGCCGGTATGGGTGCTCAATCGTTTCGATTCGTGTTGGCGCTGGCTCAGGGGGCGTCAGGACAGCCCCTGGTATCCATCGGTACGCCTGTTTAGACAGCCGAAATCCGGGGACTGGCAAACCGTGATTGAGAAGGTGGTTGAAGACCTAACCCTTTTTGCTGAAGATTAAGTTGGGTTATCCACATCACGCGCATTGCGCGCCCACTATAAAAAATGGAAACACGATCTCGCTGTTGATTATTGGCACACGTTTCACGAAACGGACGGATGGTTCAATATTA
>CAIQPV010000547.1 GCA_903873725.1 uncultured Nitrosomonadales bacterium | reverse complement strand
TCGTCATTCCGGCGAAGGCCGGAATCCAGACAATAAAAATCATCGCGCAAAGCGGGGATAAAAACGAAAAGCATATTTGATTAAAACACTGGATTCCGGCCTTCGCCGGAATGACGGAAGTTGTTGTTTACTTCTTGCAAAACACCAAATCCCACACCCCATGTCCCAACCTTATGCCGCGCTGTTCGAATTTTGTAAGCGGGCGGTAGGCTGGGCGCGGCGCGTAGTCAGAAGCGGTATTCTCCAGCAACGGCTCAGCGCTCAACACGGCCAGAACTTGCTCAGCATAATCCTGCCAGTCAGTGGCGACGTGGATATAACCGCCGAGCTTGAGCTTCCGCACCAATTGTGCCACGAATGGCGGCTGGATAAGGCGGCGTTTGTTGTGGCGGGTTTTGTGCCAGGGGTCTGGGAAGAAAATGTGCACGCCATCGAGCACATTTTCTACCAGCATGTCGCGCAGCACTTCCACCGCATCGTGCTGGATGATGCGGATATTGCCGAGATTCCTTTCCTTAATCTGCTTGAGCAGGCTACCCACTCCGGGGGTATGTACTTCAAGCGCAAGGTAATCGTTTTCAGGATGGGCAAGTGCAATAGCAGCGGTACTTTCGCCCATGCCGAAGCCGATTTCGAGTATTTTTGGCGCACTCCT
Organism: uncultured Nitrosomonadales bacterium; assembly: GCA_903873725.1. Classification (GTDB taxonomy): domain Bacteria; phylum Pseudomonadota; class Gammaproteobacteria; order Burkholderiales; family Gallionellaceae; genus CAIQPV01. The sequence continues at coordinate 1,321 of CAIQPV010000547.1, read as the reverse complement.
GCCGAAAGCAGCATCCAGATCGAGAAGTTGCACGGCATAGGGAATGCCGTATTGAGGCATCAGGGAGTCGTAGCAACGCTGCTGCGCATTGGACACGCGCCCCTGCCGCAGCACAAAACTGCGGATGTGTGTGGAGCGTTGTTGCATCAGGACTTGCCGATTAAACCGGTAGTAGGGGAACTCGGTGTGGCGCTATACAATTTCTTCGGCATGCGCCCGGCCAGGAATGCTTCGCGCCCCGCTTCTACCGCTTTCCTCATCGCCTGTGCCATCAACACAGGATTTTGCGCGGCAGCAATGGCGGTGTTCATCAGCACGCCGTGGCAGCCGAGTTCCATTGCAATGGTTGCGTCCGACGCGGTTCCCACGCCTGCGTCCACGATGACCGGAACCTGCACTCTATCGATGATGAGTTGCAAGTTCCACGGGTTGAGTATGCCCATGCCGGAACCGATGAGCGAGGCCAGCGGCATGATAGCGACGCAACCGATGTCCTCCAGTTGCTTGGCGATGATGGGGTCATCCGAGGTATAAACCATCACCTGAAAGCCTTCTACCACCAGCGTTTTCGCGGCGGCAAGCGTTTCCACCACGTTGGGATACAGCGATTGCGGATCGCCCAGAACTTCCAGTTTTACCAGGCTGTGTCCGTCCAGCAACTCGCGCGCCAGACGTAAAGTGCGCACCGCATCATCCGCGCTGTAACAACCTGCCGTGTTCGGCAGCAGCGTGTATTTCGACGGCGGCAAAATTTCCAGCAGGCTTGGTTCGTTCGGGTTTTGCCCGATATTGCTGCGGCGGATCGCAATGGTGATAATCTCCGCGCCGCTGGCCTCAATGGCTGCTTTGGTTTCCGCGAAATCCTTGTACTTGCCGGTACCGACCAGCAGGCGGGAAGAATACGTTTTTCCTGCGATAACTAATTCTTGGCTCATGGTTTGTGTTCCTGATGTTTGAGGATTGGGGGGCGAGGATTTTAGGTTGGTCTCAGCCGCCGCCAACCGCGACGACAATTTCCAGGCAGTCGCCGTCAAACAGCAATTGTTGGGCAAACTGGCTACGTGGAACAATCTCGCCGTTCCGTTCCAGGGCGATGCGCTTGCCGCCCAGTTGCATCTGTTCAATCAGTTCGGCAACGCTGATAGACAGTTCGAAATGGCGGGCTTCGCCGTTGATTGAGATTGAAATCACTGTTTAAATTATTGTAGGACTAAGCGGAACATTTCGCGTATTTTACACTATGCTGAAGCCGTCTTGGACTATTGCAGATACATTGGGCAGGCACTCCTGCTAACGCAAAGCCTAAACTTATCGTGCTGGA
>CAIQPV010000546.1 GCA_903873725.1 uncultured Nitrosomonadales bacterium | reverse complement strand
TTCGTAGGTGCGAATTTATTCGCACGCTCAACAAGTTATGTGCGAATAAATTCGCACCTACAAAAACGGCATAATCCGTTGAAATACCAGAAAACTCTCCGCCAACTACGTTTTTTAGGTTAATTTCGCCTTGCCGCCCTGAAAGCACGTAATTTGACTGATGCCCCACGATTATCGGCAAAACAAATTCTAAAATAATTATCCTTTATCCATGAAGCGCTCAAGATGGGCAAGGAAAACGCGGGTCTTGGCAGGCAAATAACGGCGCATGGGCATTACCGCCCAGGCAGGGACAGCGGGCAACGACCATTCGGGCAGCACTCGCACTAAACGCTTGAGGCGTACATCGTCCGCCACAAAGCGATCGGGTAATGCGCCGATGCCCGCACCATCCAGCAATAGCTGCTGAATCACATCGGGTGAGTTCAGGGTGAGCCGCCCGGGCGGAACTCCTTCCCAAACGGCCTTGCCGCGCAACAGTTTCCATGCAAGTGCAGTTCCATTTGCCGACAACAAGCGAACCGCTGCATGATGCTCTAGATCATCGGGATGTTTTGGGGCAAGGTGAAGTGCGAGATAAATGGGGCTGGCGTACAGGCCGAAGCACTGTTCGTCTATCTTGCGCGCCACCAGAGTGGCGTCATTTTCCAATGCTCCCATGCGTATTGCCAGATCGAAACGTTCGCCGATCAGATCAACACGCCGCGAAGTCAAATCGAGATCGAGTTGTATTTCGGGATAAGCTTCAATAAATGTGGCGATAGCACGCGAGAAGTGTTGCTTGGCGTAATCCCCGGGCATGGAAACACGCAAACGCCCGCGCGGTTGCGCGTCTTGGCTGCGCACGAAATCTTGTGCCGTTGCAACTTCTTCTGCAATGCGACGGCAATGGTCGAGAAATTCCCGCCCGAAGTCGGTGAGCGTCAACCGGCGGGTGGTGCGTAACAGCAGCCGCTGTCTCAATGCTGTCTCAAGATTGGTCAAGCGGCGGGAAACCGTAGCTTTAGGCATGGACAGGTATTCGGCAGCGCGCACCATGCTTCCCTGCTCGACAATAGTTGCGAACAGGATGTAATCATCGGCTGAGATATTATTTTGTTCCATTATTGGAATAGTTTATTCCAACTTCATGGCTTTATCTATTATTTCGAGCCGGATATGCTGCACTTACTTTATTACGTTGGAGGAAATAATCATGAACCGCGTTACTCAAACGACGTTGCGCAAATCGCGCAGTATTGACCGGATTATTCAGGGTATTGCCACCTCGGACGGTGCCGGTGTGAAACTGACCCGGGTGCTTACCGGCAAACTTCAGCAGCGTCTTGATCCTTTTCTGATGCTGGATGCGTTTGGCAGCGACAATCCGGATGATTACATCGGAGGTTTTCCCGATCACCCGCATCGCGGCTTTGAAACAGTGACCTATATGCTTGCCGGTCGCATGCGGCATCGTGACAGTGCGGGGCATGAAGGGCTGCTGGAAAGTGGTGGAGTACAGTGGATGACTGCCGGGCGCGGCGTGATCCACTCCGAAATTCCCGAGCAAAACGACGGCGTGATGGAAGGCTTCCAGCTCTGGCTGAACCTGCCCGCAAAGCGCAAGATGACCGAAGCCTGGTATCGCGATTTTCCCGGCACCGCAATTCCCGAATACGTCACGGAAGAAAACGTTACAGTGCGAGTGATCGCCGGTGCAAGCAATGGCGTTGCAGGCGTTATCACGCGCGAGGACACCGAGCCGTTGTATCTGGACATTCACTTGCCTGCGGGTGCCGGGTTTTCGACCGGGATACCGGACACGCATAATGCTTTCATCTACGTTTATCGGGGCGCGGTGAAGGTAGCCGGCACGCCGGTGGAATCGCAGCGCATGGGCATCCTGAGCAATTCTCCGGAAGCCGGGGGGGTGACCCTGACGGCAACCGAAAATGCGCGCCTGATCCTGATTGCCGGCAAACCGTTGCATGAACCGATTGTTCAGTACGGGCCGTTCGTGATGAACACGCAAGAAGAGATCCATCGGGCGCTGGATGATTTTAGCAATGGCCGGCTTGCCTGAGCCGCATAACTTTATGAGACAAGGAGTACGAAATGTCTGATCGCATGCCTGTCGTTTTTGTGTCCCACGGCGCCCCCGATGCCTTGTTGAAGGCAGAGGACGCAGTGGCCTGCTGGCGCGAGATCGGCCAGGCGGTCTCCAAACCGGCGGCGATCCTTGTCGTGTCGGCGCACTGGGAAATGCGCCAGCCCGCGGCCAGTCTGTCTGAAGCACCGGAAACCATACACGACTTCGCGGGCTTTTCGCCGGTGCTCTACAGTATGCAGTACCGCGCGCCGGGAGCTCCTGCACTGGCCCGGCGGGTCGTGTCACTGCTGTCCGTTGCCGGTATTGCGGCTGATCTTCATTCAGGTCGCGGACTGGATCACGGTGCCTGGGTGCCGCTGTCGGCGATGTATCCGCAGGCCGATGTGCCGGTCACACAGCTTTCGCTGGCGCGCAATACCAGCGCAGCGGCGAATTTCGCGCTCGGGCAGGCGCTGGCACCTTTGCGTGCAGAGGGTATTCTCATTATCGCTTCCGGCGCGATTACGCATAATTTTGGCTGGCTGGATTGGCATGCTCAGGGCGATCAAGCAGCTTTGCCGCAAGCCCGGACGTTTTCAAATTGGGTTGCCGGGCGATTGGCGGCGCGGGATGTTCCGGCCTTGCTCGCATATCGTTCCGCTCCTTACGGCGCAGACTCGCATCCAACCGAGGAACATTTTCTGCCACTGTTCGTGGCCATGGGGGCAGCAAACGGCGATACCCCCTTGCGCTATCAACCCCGCTTTGCCTATGGCGGCCTGTCCATGGATGCGTACCTTTGGCGTGATTCAGCGCCCGTGTCCACGAGTAAGTAAAAATAGGGCTATTTCAGAACGCAGTCGTTAAATTCATTTGTACTTTAATTAAAGGAGATTGTCATGAGCCAATACCAGATTGCCGTTGTTGTAGGCAGCATTCGCAAGGATTCATTAAACCGCAAGTTTGCTGATGCCATTGTAAAACTGGCACCGCCTGAATTCACTTTCAAACAGTTGCAGATCGGCGACTTGCCGCTCTATAACCAGGATGACGACGCCAATCCTGCCGAGCCGGTTTTGCAGCTCAAGCGCGAAATAAAAGCTGCCCAAGGCCTCCTGTTTTTCACCCCCGAGTACAACCGTTCGATCCCGGGTGTGCTCAAGAATGCGATTGACCATGCTTCGCGTCCCTATGGACAGAGCGCCTGGTCGGGCAAGCCCGCCGGTGTGTTGGGCGTTTCGGTTGGCGCCATTGGTACGGCGCTGGCGCAACAGCATTTGCGCAACATACTCGCGTACCTGGACGTACCCACGCTGGGTCAACCAGAAGCGTTTATCCAGGCAAAAGATGGATTGTTTGACGAGGCCGGCAATATCGGTGAAGGCAGCAAGAAGTTTTTGCAGAACTGGATGGACCAGTATGTTGCCTGGGTGAAAAGGCATTCTGCCTGATGCAGTAATGCGCGTCGTAGCCGGCTGAATCTCATCAACTGCGGTTTCCAGGTTCAATCAATCTGGTGTTGTAATGATTGGTATCATCGGAGAAAAACATGGCTCAACAAATTTTTCACGGCATTGAGTTTCTGCCAGAAACTACTACGGTCAAGCAGTTGTTTATTTTGCTGCACGGTGTCGGCGCGAGATCTGCCGATCTGGTGCCTTTGGCCAACAAGCTCCGCAATGCTTTTCCAAGTGCCGCGTTTCTGATTCCGGACGGTACCTTTCAATTCGATGGCGGAGGCAATGGCCGGCAATGGTTTTCAATCAGCGGGGTGACCGAAGAAAATCGGGTGTCGCGTGTTGCCGGGGCTATTCCGACCCTGCATGCACTGGTGCGCCATGCGCAGGCTCGTTTCAATGTTTTGCAGTCGGACACGGCACTTGTCGGGTTTTCCCAGGGTGCGATTATGGCACTGGAATTCAGTGTGGTTCATGATGGAGGCGTCGGAAGGGTGCTGGCATTTTCCGGGCGGTTTGCCAGGCTTCCTGAAAAGGCTCCCGAATTAACGACATTGCATTTTCTGCATGGAGAAGATGATCGTGTCATTCCGGTCCGGCATGCGTATGCTGCCTACGAAAAGTTAACGGAGTTGAGCGGAGATGCCACGCTGGATATCGCCTCATCCGTCGGCCATGAGATTCCGGATCCACTTTCCGACCGGGCGATTCATCGCCTGCAAACATGCATACCACTCAGAAGCTGGAAGCAGGCGTTGAGTAGTACGTGACGCAAGATTATCCATATCCGCTCCGTGCGTTTTACGGCCTCCTGTTATTCTATTTCGTAATTGTTTGCGGTGTAGCCAGGAATTCCCAATGGATTTTTTGCCATTGCCATGAATGGGAAATTCAGTTGCGTTGCCGATACCAGTCTATGAAATCCGTATCGGTCAACGCCCGGCTGAACAGGAAACCTTGTACCACGTCGCAGCCAAGATCCTGCAACAGGTCGTATGTTTTCTGATCCTCCACTCCCTCGGCTACTGTGATCATGTCAAAATTGTGGGCCAGATCGATAATGGAACGCACGAGTTGCCTGTCGCCGCGGGATTTATGGATGTTCCGAACGAAAATAATGTCGATTTTCAGTTCCTGCGCGGGGAATTGCTTCAGGTAAGCCAGCGAAGAATAGCCGGTTCCAAAGTCGTCAATTGCAAGGCTTATACCCAGTTCCCGCAGTCTTGACAGCATCGCAAGAGAGGACGAATTATTGATTATCGAACCTTCGGTGATTTCAAGGGTGAGATTGCCTGCCGGTACCCCCCAAATGTCGAGCGATTGCTGGACTATTTGCGGAAGTTCCTCGTCGGCGAGCATTCTGGGCGGAAGATTGACGCTCATCCCAATGTCCACCCCGGCGGCCGAGAAAGCTGCAGTATGGCGCAGCGCAGTATTCAGTATCATCAGGGTCAGCGGGTTTAACAGTCCGCTGCTCTCCGCAATGTTGACCAGGATGCCGGGACTGATTTCACGTTGCCCCGGCGCGGTCCAGCGCACCAGCGCTTCGGCGGAGACACAGCGTCCTGTCTTGACATCGATCTGCGGCTGGTAGTTGACACGGAGGTCATTCGTCTTGATGGCCTTGTCGAGTTCAATGGCGAGATCGCTATACGAGCCGGTTTCGACATGATCATCCAGTCCATAGACGTGATACCCCTGTTCGTCGGTTGCGGCTATTCGTGATGCAATATCCGCATACATCAGCAGTTTGCCGGCATCATGTCCAAGTTCCGGAAAATTCGCAATCCCGATGTGCGGACGCAGTATTACCCGATATTCGCCGATGGTAAAGGGCTTTTGTAATTCGGAAATAATTTTGATCGCCGCCAGTTCACCTTGGTCCTTATTGGCCAGACCGGGCAGCACCAGGCATACCTGTTCGCCGGAAAAATTTGTGTAGCGATCGGCAACACGCAACAGATTGTCGAGACACTGATCGGTGTAACCCTTGATTGCCTGCATGGAAATGGAGCCGGTGAGGACATCCATACGATTTGCCAGTCTAAGCTCCAGGATCAGCACAGCGATCGCGCCGGTTCCCGCTTTACCGATTTCATGATGCAGGAAATCGACCAACTGATCGTGGGGTAACTGATGTCGTACCGCTGTGGCGGAATGAGGCGAGTGGCCGGTCATCCCAGGTAATACTCGCGCGGATTGAGGCCGTAGGCACCGGTTGGCAGTCCGCTCAGAATGGATGGCAGGGTTTTGTATGTGCCCGGGGGATGCAGCAAGTCCAATGTGGTCGGGTTCTTGGATGGGGTCTTGTCCTTGCCGCTGATGATCAGCACGCGCGGCTTCAACCTGCGTACCTTGTTATGGCTGATGACGACTGCCACTTCGCCGGTTGACAATTCCACCATGGAACCAACCGGAAAAATCCCGATTGCATGGATAAACTGCTCGACTATGGGGGCATGAAAGAACTCGCTGCCCCAATTAGCCATGGTCTGCAGCGCCTGATAAGCCGGAACGGGTTCTGCATAGGGGCGCGGATTGGTCAGCGCGGAAAAAGTATCGGCGATTGCAGCCATGCGTCCGAACAGGCTGATCTCGCCTTTGGATAACCCTGCCGGATAGCCGCTTCCGTTTTCCCGTTCATGGTGTTGTGCAATTCCTTCCAGAATATCGGGATGCAGACTGGGAGTATCTTTAAGGATATCAAGGCAAATGGGCACATGACTTTTTATTGTTTCAAATTCTTCCGAAGTCAGCCGGCCATTTTTTTGCAAAAGCTCACGCGGCAATTTGGTTTTGCCGATGTCAAGCAGCAAGCCGATGGTACCCAGTCGCTCAAGCATGTTTTTGGGCAAACTCAAATGCCGGCCAAGCGCAACCAGGTAAATGGCAACATTGAGCCCGTGCCCATAGACGACTTCGTCCTCTTGACGTAAGCGTGAGAGCAACATCAAGGCATCGGGGTTGCGAATCATGCTTTCCACCATGTCCTGAATTACCACCTCTACATCCTGCAGGGCAAGATGTTCGTCGCTGGCAAAGTCCCTGAATATTTCGCCCAGCGCTTCGGTAGTGCGCGTATATGTCTCACCGGCCGGAACGAGTTCCGCCTCGACGGGGGTGATGTTTTTAAATGGTGTTATTTTGACGCTGGCAGGAATAAAGGAGGTCTGCAAGCTTAGTCCCACATCATCTGAGGCATCCTCGGACGGGAGAATTGATTCCGGCTTGTTTTGCCCGGGTTCTTCTCCGTAGGTGAGTATCGAGTTTTGCACATTAGCCGTCGAGAGTTCCGAGTCAACCAGAACGAACTTGCAATACTTCTGCAACTGCAAGACGTGGTCGTCGTTCTCAATCAGGAATCCCTGAAACAAAAAGGGTGTATCTACCCACGGCCGATCAAGATCTGCGACATACATGCCGGTCACAAGTCTGCTTGAAGAAATTTTTGTGTGCATTGCTGAAATTGTTCGTAAAACAGGAAAAGACGCCAACCACAAGCTACACCATCAATTCTAACATTGATTTGCTTGTCGCCGATAACCCCCTGTGGGCCGGCTCCATGAATTATCCAAAGAGGAAACTCTTGCGCCGGCGGCTTCGGGATGTTGCCGGATCGGTTCGCCAAGTCAAAATTGAAATCGCGGGAAACCGGTTGCTGTTGAGCTGTGCTCCGGGGTGCTATCCGTCCAGCGACACGTTTCGTGTCTCCGGCAGAAAAATCAAACCGATGACCGATGCCATTGCCAGCAGGCCGACGGGATACCACAGGCCGGATACCGCATCCCCCGATTTCACGCTCAGCAGGGTAATCATGAAAGGCGACATCCCGCCTATCCATCCGGCGCTGAGATTGTGGGGCAGCGCGACCGCTGTGTAGCGGGTTCGCGCCGGGAACAGTTCGGCCAGCGTGGCGGTTTGCGGGCCGGTGATGAGAGCCACGGCGATGACCAGTATTGTTAGCAGCAGGAAGATCATCGCCCGGTTCGCCAGTTGTGAATCGGCGTGCTCGGTCCAGCCATCGGCTTTCAGCGCGTCGGTAAGACTGGAAGCATGGAAGCCTGCGATTCCGTTTTGCTTGCCGATGCGCACCAGTGTTTCGCCGGATGACTGCGCGTGATTAAGCGTATAGGTTACCCCCAGTTTTGCGAGCAGTTCCTGGTTGCGTTCACAGTCGTTGTGCGCAGGAGTGAACGGGCTGTAGCTGCAGGACTCGCCAAACAATTCCACCGGTACTTCGCGGTTGAAGCGTTCCAGCACCGGGTTGCCGTAATGCATCAGACCTTTGTACACGGGGAAAATTGCCAGGCAACCAAGCAGCAGACCGGCCAGCAACACCGGCCTGCGTCCTATGCGGTCAGACAACCAGCCGCACAGGATGGTCAACGGGAATAGCAGGAGCGTGCTGGTCATTACCAGCGTTCCGGCGAGTTGCTGGTCTAATCAGACTACACTTTTCAAATACACATTGGTGTAAACCTGCTACGAGAAAAATAACAGCGAGCCGCCGCCGGAGATGCAGAAAAACAGAAGCTCCATGCGGCCAAGCGTGTGCCGGTCGGTAAAGCATTCGCGCAACGGCGTGACGGATAATGTTTTGTTCTCGCGCATTTGACGGAATACGGGCGACTCATGCAAATTCAAGCGGCTCTTGAGTGAAACCAGAAGTAGTACGGCGGAACACAAAAACGGCACGCGCCATCCCCATGCATTGAAGTCGGTACTGCTGAGCAGCGCTTGCAGCAGGAGTATCTGCATCGTGGAAACCAGTATGCCCAGCGGCCCCATCAATTGCAGCACGCTGGTATAAATGCCGCGCCTGTTGTCGGGCGCGTGTTCGGTGAGATATACGGCCGAGCCGCCGATTTCGCCGCCGACAGAAAATCCCTGCAACAGGCGCAACACCAGCAACAATACGGGGGCCAGCATACCGACCTGCCGGTAAGTCGGCAACAAGCCCACGCCAAATGTCGCCAGCCCCATCAGCATGATGGTGGCGATGAAAATCGGACGGCGTCCGTATTTGTCGGCAAGCGAACCGAACAGTGCCGCGCCGAGCGGACGCACCAGCATCCCCACGCCGAATGTGGCAAGGCTTGCAAGCAGTGCTGCGACCGGATTATCCGGGGGAAAGAACAATACGCTGAAATAGGTGGCGAGCGAAGCAAAGGTCAAGAAGTCGTACCATTCCAGGAAGGTGCCAAAACAGGCGGCGATAGCTACCTTGCGCTGGATCGAGGCAGGCTCTTGTGGTGGAGGATTGCCGGCCACGTTTAACTTTCTAAAAATGTTGTGTGCATTGTCTATCGTCCGGATAAAATTTTCCTTGGGTAAACATTCTTAATGGTAGATTATTTTCGTATGCTTTAACATATTCTGATATGCGGTCATGGTCATTGCCTGCACGGTATTTAGAATGCACAGAGCACTGCCGGACTAATTGATGCGGCCGACATGGCCATGTATCATGCCAAGGAAAGCGGACTCATGCGCATCGCCACCTATCGGCAAATTAAAACTTGAGGGCGGCTCAGGAAATCTGGAGTTCGCCCGGTTGTATATTAGAGGTTCCCATATCCCTTGCAGTTCAATACTGTTAACATTTTTCTGAAAGCCAGCAATGTCTTTGACTCAAACCACCGATTTCAACGCAGTTTCCCGCAAACACGAATGGCGTTTCTTCCGCGCAGGCGGTTTCGACCAGGTATGCATTGATGACGGTGCGGATTTACTGGCACTTGGGCAACTTGACCAGAAGCTATGGGTGGCGTTGAGTTGTCCGACTCGCGGTATTGAGTTCGACGCGCGAACGCTCGATTTGATTGATGATGATCACAATGGACATATCCGGGCTGCGGAAATTATTGCAGCGGTGAAATGGGCGGGGGCGCTGCTTAAGGATGCCGGGTTGCTGGCCAAGGGACTGGATGCGTTACCTCTCTGTGCTATCGACGATGCCAACGACGGCGGACGACATATCCTTGCGGCTGCCCGTCACATTCTGCAAAGCCTGGGCAAGCCGGATGCGAATATTATTTCCGTTGCGGATACGTCGGATACGCAAACACTGGTTGCCGGGATGCGCTTTAACGGCGACGGAATCATTCCGCTTCGGTCTGTGGAAGATGCGGGCGTGCAGACAGTGGTTAAAGATATCATGGAGTGTTGCGGGTCGCTACCGGATCGCAGCGGTGAGCAAGGAATTTCGGCCGGGATCGCCGAGCAGTTTTTCACACAGGCGCAGGCGTATGTTGCCTGGTGGCAACGGGTAGAAGGCGAAGCCGCGATCTGGTTCCTCGGTGAAGATACCTTGGCGGCGGCTGATTCTTACCATGCCGTGAAGGCCAAAGTGGAAGACTATTTCACCCGTTGCCGCATGGCGGCTTACGATCCTCGTGCCGCAGCGCCGTTGAGCCGTTCCGTGGAAGATTATCAAGTGCTGGCAAACCAGGATTTGGATGCCGGTGCAGCCGGCGTGGCGGCATTTCCCTTGGCGGTGGTCGGTGCGGGCAAACCGCTGCCCTTGACGGGGAGCGTCAATCCGGCGTGGATATCCGCGATGCAGTCATTGCACGACAAGGTAATCGTGCCGATATTCGGCAACAAGGATAGTCTCGTTGCGGAGGAATGGAACGCCTTGGATAAGAAATTTTCGGTACTGGAAAGCTGGCTGGCCGAGAAGCCGGAAACCAGCGTCGAAAAATTGGGTATCACGCGAATCCGCGCCATTCTGGATAACGGATTGCAATCTGCCATTATGGATTTGATCGGGCAGGACAAGGCACTTGAAGCCGAGGTGAATGCCATAGCTTCAGTCGATAAACTCGTGCATTACTGCCGCGACCTGCACACGCTGGTGAACAATTTCGTTTCCTTCCGAAACTTTTATACCGGCACTGGAAAAGCGGTGTTCCAGGCGGGGACATTGTATCTTGACGGGCGCAGTTGCGAGTTGTGCGTGCGGGTGGATGAGGTGAACAAACATGCGGCGCTGGCCAACCTGAGCAGGGTGTGCCTGGTTTATTGCGAGTGCACGCGAGATGGCGGATCGGAAAAGATATTCATTGCGGCGGCATTCACCGCAGGTGACTCCGACCAACTCATGGTCGGCCGCAACGGTGTATTTTATGATCGCAAGGGACAGGACTGGAACGCGACTATCATTCGCATACTCGAACATCCGATCAGCATCCGCCAGGCATTCTGGGCACCCTACAAGCGTGTCGGCAAGATGATAGGCGAGCAGGTGCAGAAACTTGCCGCAGCCAAGTCGCAGGCCACTGAAGAAAAATTGTTCAAAACAGCAATCGAATCGGGGGTAAAAGCGGAAGCCGCCAAACCCACCGTGCCACCTTTTGACGTGGCAAAGTTCGCCGGCATTTTTGCCGCCATCGGATTGGCTGTAGGCGCTCTGGGTACTGCTGCGGCCTCCATGTTGGCCGGACTGATGGGATTGAAGTGGTGGCAATTACCCTTTGCCCTGATCGGTTTGCTGCTGCTGGTATCGGGGCCGGCCATGCTGATCGCATGGTTCAAGTTGCATCAACGCAATCTGGGGCCGATACTTGACGCCAACGGCTGGGCAGTAAACGCGCGCGCCAAAATAAATATCCCGTTCGGCACTTCACTCACCGGCATCGCCAAACTGCCGGAAGGGGCGGATCGCTCGCTGATTGATCCCTATGCCGAGAAGAAGCATGTCTGGCCGTATTATGTCGGCATGGCTTTTGTTGCGGGCATGCTGCTGTGGAGCATGTGGCTGGTGGGCTTGTTCGGCAAATGAAATTTTCGACTGGTTGCAGCCTGTGTCCGCGTCTCGCAAATTTTCTAAGCGATATACGTCAAGCACAACCCGATTACCATGCGAGGCCGGTACCATCCTTCGGTGATGCCAATGCCCGATTTTTGATCGTGGGCCTGGCACCGGGAATGCATGGGGCGAACCGCACCGGTCGTCCGTTCACTGGTGACTATGCGGGTAACTTGTTGTACTCAACTCTGCATCATTTTGGTTTTTCCAGCCGTGCCGAACCGCTGAACGCTGCGGGGTGGACCAATGCAGAATTGACTTTGAGTGATTGTCGTATCACCAATGCCGTGCGTTGCCTGCCGCCGCAGAACAAGCCGGAACCTGCCGAGGTAAAACAATGTAATGTTTTTCTGGTGGATGAACTTGCTTCATTGCCGCAAGGCGCTGCAGTGCTGGCTTTGGGCACGGTGGCGCATCTGGCGGTGTTGCGTGCGCTGGGTTTGCGTGCCGGGGATTACGGGTTTGGGCATGGCACGCGACATTCACTACCGAACCGAATAATGTTGTATGACAGCTACCATTGCAGCCGCTACAATACCCAGACCAGGCGCCTGAACGAGTCGATGTTCCATGAGGTGTTCGGTGCCATTGCCGGGTATTTGTCTACTCTTGAAAACGTCAGAATTCGATCCTAAGCAGTTTATCGCCAGCCTGCCGCTGACACCCGGTGTGTATCGCATGCTGGATGCCCAAGGACAGGTGTTGTATGTCGGCAAGGCGGGACAACTCAAGAAGCGCGTTGCTTCCTATTTTCAAAAAACCGATATTTCGCCGCGCATTCGCCTCATGGTGTCGCACATCGCGCGGATCGAGGTGACGGTCACGCGCTCCGAGGCCGAGGCGCTGCTGCTGGAAAACAATTTAATCAAGACCCTCAAACCACGCTACAACATTCTGTTCCGGGATGACAAATCTTATCCCTACATTGTGCTGACCGGGCATAAATTCCCGCGTCTGGCCTACTACCGTGGCGCGACCGGCAAGCAGCATCAATACTTCGGCCCTTATCCAAATTCACATGCTGCCAAGGAAAGCATTAATCTGCTGCAAAAGATTTTCCGTATCCGCACCTGCGAGGACAGTGTGTTCAACAATCGCACACGCCCTTGTCTGTTGTACCAGATTCACCGCTGCACCGCGCCCTGTGTCGGATTGATTTCCTGGGAGGATTACGCGGCTGGCATTCTCAACGCAGCACTACTATTGCAAGGCAAACATGGCGAGGTGGAAGGTCTGTTGCGTGAGGCGATGGAGCAGGCTGCTGACAAGCAGCACTACGAGCAGGCCGCCGCGTTGCGTGATCAATTGCAAGCACTGCATACTGTGCAGCAGAAGCAGTTCATGGAAAGCGGTCGAGCGACCGATGCGGACATTGTGGCCGTGGCGGAACTGGATGGCGTTTTGTGCGTGAATCTCGCCATGGTGCGCGGCGGCAGGCATTTGGGTGACAAGAGTTTTTTCCCGCAGAACGCCGAAGGGCAGTTGCCTGCCGAGGTGCTTGAGGCTTTTCTGGCACAGCACTATCTGAATCGCAGTGTGCCTTCGCTGATATTCACCGGAATGGAAATTGCCGCAGAAACGCTGGAAGAATTGCTCGGCGAGCAGGCAGGGCACAAGGTACAGATACGTCATTCGGTTTCCGGCGAGCGCAAACAATGGCTGGACATGGCGTTGAATAATGCCTTGCTGGCGTTGCGTCAGCAGGCGGGGCAGCAGGCCGGACAACTGGCGCGACTGGAGGCGTTGCGCGCAGTGTTGTCATTGCCGCAACTGGCACGCATCGAGTGCTTCGACATCAGCCATACCATGGGCGAAGCGACCATTGCTTCCTGCGTGGTGTATGACAATCTCTCCATGCGCAATGCCGAATACCGGCGCTATAACATCAGCGGTATCACTGCGGGCGACGACTATGCCGCGATGCGTCAGGCCATCACCCGCCGATACCAGAAGTTACAGGCTGGAGTGGGCAAAAGGCCTGATTTGGTGCTGATAGACGGCGGTGCCGGGCAACTGACCGTGGCCTGCGAGGTGATGGAGGAACTGGCTTTGCCGGACATTGCGTTGATGGGGGTGGCGAAAGGTGCTGAGCGCAAGCCCGGGATGGAACAATTGTTGGTTCCGCAACAGGAAAAGCCGCTACAATTACCGCCTGACAGTCCGGCGCTGCATTTGATCCAGCAGGTAAGGGACGAGGCGCACCGCTTTGCCATCAGCGGTCATCGAGCCAAGCGCGGAAAGACGCGCACGGCGTCATTGCTGGAAGAAATCAGCGGAGTAGGGGAGCGGCGCAGGCGCAATCTGCTGGCGCGTTTCGGAGGTCTGCCGGGTGTGCGTCAGGCCAGCGTGGACGAATTGGCGCAGGTGGAAGGCATCAGCCGGGCGCTTGCTGAAACGATATATCAACAATTGCATTGAAAGTACCGGTCAGGATTCATGCCACTCAACATTCCCAATTTGCTGACCTGGTTCAGAATTGTAATGATCCCGGTTTTTCTCGCCTTATTTTATATGTCCGACGAAACGATAAGCCTGCATTACAAGCATCTGTTCAGCGCGCTGTTGTTTGCATTCGCCGCGATAACCGACTGGCTCGACGGCTACCTCGCCCGCAGATTGAACCAAGGGTCGGCGTTCGGCGCTTTTCTCGATCCGGTGGCGGACAAGTTGATGGTGGCCGCTGCACTGATACTGCTGGTGAGCCTGGGGCAGGTTGACGCGATCATCGCCTTTATCATCATTGGTCGCGAGATCGCCATCTCCGCCTTGCGCGAATGGATGGCCCAGCTTGGCGCGGGAAAAAACATTGCTGTATCCATGCTGGGCAAGGTCAAAACCACATTCCAGATGATTGCCATTCTCTTTCTGTTGTATCAGGAACCGCTGCTCGGTTTCCCGACTAATCAGGTCGGTTCGTTTCTGATTTACGTCGCTGCTTTGCTGACCTTGTGGTCCATGGTTTATTACCTGATGCTGGCGATGCCGCAGATCACGAAGAAATCGCGCGAGTAAAATTGATTTTTCCCTGTCGCTCTGTATAATGGCGCGCTCTCGGGGTGTAGCGTAGCCTGGTAGCGCGCCTGCTTTGGGAGCAGGATGTCGGGAGTTCGAATCTCTCCACCCCGACCATATAATCAATAGGTTACATGGTTTTTAAGAGTCTTGAAATTGGCTCTTCCTGTACGCCGTACAGGAAGATTCGGTTTTAACCCTTTGGAAGTGCTATTGCCACAACTGAGACCGGGATATCCTGATCGCGAATATATCCCCTTGTTGTCGCTTGATCTGAGTGTACTAATGCCACTTGTATCTGTTCTGTTGTATAGCCCTGCTTTTTTGCATCCGATGCCGCTTTAGAGCGAATATCTTTAAGCGTAACTCCTAAGACGCCTGCACGAATTG
>CAIQPV010000545.1 GCA_903873725.1 uncultured Nitrosomonadales bacterium | reverse complement strand
TTCGGATATTGCTCGACCATCAATCGCGTTCGCTGTTCCAATTCCCCATAGCGTCCGGCATTGAACAGGCCGATCAGTTGCTTTAATTCGTCCTGGCTTGGAGCGTAGGCCTTCATTGAAATTGTTTGCCCGCCGTGGATAGTTTGAAATTTGCCTTCGCAACATTTCTTAAACTTTAGTCCGCTCCCGCAGGAACATGGGTCATTTCTGCCCGGTTTCATATTCGGTCTCTTATCAATTTTTCGCCTTGCTCATATTGTTAGGGTGGGCACGCTTCGGTGCCCACGCTGAATTCTGCTCCTGAAATCTCCCCCACATCCCCCACAGCGCATGCTCCAAATTTTGTGCAAAGCGTTTACCGTCGAATATAGGCGAAGCACTTACCTGTTGCCGCAAGCCGGCGCGCAAGGCGGATAGTTTTGGCAAATCGCCAGCCAACTCAATCGCTTTGCCGATGTATTCGCTCCTGCTTTCCACCACCCAATCCGACAGCCCTGCCGACGTGAGCAGACCGGCACCTTGCCTGGCGAGCAAACGGTCACCGGATAGCGTCAGCGTCGGCACGCCCATCCAAAAAGCTTCACAAGTGGTGGTACCTCCCGGATAGGGAAACGTGTCAAGGATCATATCTACTTCCGCATGGGCAGCCAGATACGCTTCGCGGGAAACCCTGCCATGAATTTTCACTCGCTCAGAGCTGATTCCAACACGCTGTAATCTATTAAGCATTCGTTCTGCCTGGGGACGTTCTCCCAGTAGTTTGCATTGCATACGCAACCTTGCATCGGGCAGGGCGGCAAATATTTCTCCCCACACTGCCAACACTTCATCGCCCACCTTGGGCAGATCCTGAAAACAACCGAAAGTGATCATGCCGTTTGACAATGCCGGCAAAGGTGTCACGGGAATCTCCGCTTTGGGTGGTGTAAAGCAAAGTCTCGTGTCGGGCAGATACCAGATTTTTTCCGAGAATTGTGCCCGCTGAGACTCCGGCACCCCCATTTCATCCGCCAGTAAATAATCCATTTCCGCCACTCCCGTGGTGGCAAAATAGCCCAGCCAGCTGGCCTGCACCGGTGCGGGCTTCCATGAAAATACCGGCAGACGGTTGAAAGCAGTATGGCCGGATATATCCAGCAACACATGAACTCCATCGTCATGAATCAACCAGGCTGCTTCTGCATCGCTTTTACCCGTCAATGATTTCCATTCCGAAAAACAGGGACGCAGACGTTCGGTTATCTCATCTTCCCTGTGGCTGGTTGAATAGGCAAACAGTTCGATGCGTGCAGGATTAATTTGCGCCAGCACACCTTCCAGAAAATACCCCACCACATGATCGCGCAAGTCACCCGATACCAACCCGACACGCAAACGTTCCGGTCGACTTTTGCATTGCCATGCAGAAAATCGTGAGCCCACCTTTCCGGCGGTTACCCTTCCAAAGCGGCGTGCCAACTCAATCTGATATGATGGTGAATGATCAATAACATAGTTCAGTGCATATAACAGGCCGCTATAGGCTTCAGAGAACCCGGGATTGATTTCCAACGCCCTGCGAAAACTTGCCACTGCATCACTGATTTGTCCAAGCTCGCGCTGAACAGTACCCAGATTATTGTGTGCCTCGGAATAGTCGGGTTTGATTTCCACTGCCCGCAGGTAGCTCAACACTGCGTGATCATGTTGCCCAAGGCTGCTCAGGGCATTTCCCAAATTAAAATGAGCCTCAACATAATCCGGTTTTAACTCAATCGCCCGGCAAAAACTCGCCACTGCTTCCTTGAACAGTCCGAGCGTATTCATGGCGTTGCCCAAATTGTAATGTGCTTCAGCCGAATCCGGTTTGATCGCAAGCGCTCGTTGGTAGCTCGACACAGCCTCGTCGAGCCTCTCAAGCTCAGCAAGGGAATTGCCCAGATTGATGTGCGCATGAACGTTGCCCGGCTGCAGTTCCAGAGTTTTGAGGTAGCTCGCAACAGCCTTAGTAACGCGCCCGGATTCTTGCAATGCAATTCCCAAATTGTAGTGAGCTACAGCGAAGCCGGGCTCTATTGCAAGCGCCCGGCGGTAACTGGTCACCGCCTCATCGAATTGCTTGAGTACCTTCAGCGTGTTGCCCAGATTGATATGCGCATAGGTGTAATCGGGTTTGATCTCCACCGCCTTGCGGTAACTTGCCACTGCATCATCAAAGCAGCCGAGATCAAACCGGACATTGCCCAACTTGTAATGCGCTTCGGCATAATCGTGATTGATCTCCAGGGCTCGTTGATAACAACCCGCCGCCTCATTGATTTGTCCGAGCTCTTTCAGGGCAAGGCCCATATTGTAGTGAGTTTCGGCATCGGATGGATTGTACGCGACAGCCTGCCGAAAACATTCGGCGGCGTCTTCAAATTCTTTGTTCTCTAAATGGGTGTCACCCTGTTTCTTGAAATTGTCACCTTCACTCATTGGAACTTGAGCAATCAAGTCTGCCCCCTTGGCAGCGGTAACATTTGGCACTTCTTTCATAATTGAAGCAGATTTTTTGATC
>CAIQPV010000544.1 GCA_903873725.1 uncultured Nitrosomonadales bacterium | reverse complement strand
GAGCCTGCCGCGTCTGCCATTTCAGCAATACCTCAGTCAACTGCCATCCATGAAGGTTTTGCGCCCGGCCAACTGGTGCGCCTCAAATCCAATCGAGACAAGGTTTTTCCCATTCTTTCGGTGTTACCCAACTCCGGTGGAGAGTGTCGCTATTCGGTTTTTGAGGATGGCAGGCCAACGAATTACTATGAAAGCCAACTTGAAGGCATCCCTGACGTGGAGGACGAGCGAATGCCGATTCAGCTCGCAGAATTTCACGCTCGCTTGACCTCCCTGTTGTTGTCCGCGCCGTCTGCTGCCAACCTTTATTCGCTGCATTCTGGGCGAGTGCATTTCGTTCCCTATCAGTATCGCCCGGTGCTCAAGCTGCTGCGAGCGGATCGCCCACGCCTGCTGATCGCCGACGACGTGGGTGTCGGCAAAACCATCGAAGCAGGGTTGATACTGAAAGAGCTGCAAGCCCGCTCCGATATTAAATCGGTGCTAATCATTTGTCCAAAACCGCTGGTGGCCGAAGGCAAATGGCGCAGCGAGATGAAGCGTTTTGGCGAAGAATTCACCCATCTTGATGGCGACACCTTGCGTCATTGCTTGCACGAAACTGACCTTGACGGCGAATGGCCGCGCCAGCATAACCGCACCATTTTGCCTTTCTCCCTGATCGACGATGCGCTGCTCAACGGTAAACCGCAAAAACGTGGCAAGAAAACAAAAGGGTTGCTCGACCTCGACCCGCCACCGCGCTTCGATCTGGTTATCGTGGATGAAGCTCACCACATTCGCAACGCCACTACATGGCTGCACCAAGGCGTAAAGTTTTTCTGCGACCACGCCGAGGCAGTGATTTTTCTGACCGCCACCCCCATCCAGATGGGCAACAAGGATTTGTTCACCCTGCTCAACGTGCTGCGTCCAGACCTGGTGATAGATCAAGCCAGCTTTGAGTTTATGGCGGAACCCAATCCGCATATCCATGCTGCGGCGAATCATCTTCGCTCTGCGGAAACTGATGCTCAGAAAAACGCACTGGCGGAATTAAAAACGGCGGCAAGCTGTTTTTCTTTCATTGAAACCCCCGATTTTCAGCGCGTTGTGGACACGCTTACCGAACCGGAAATTAGTCCGTCCACACGAGTTGCATTAATTCGGGAAGTCGAACGTTTTTCCACCTTCGATAGCCTCATCAATCGCACGCGGCGGCGCGATATTGGCAACTTCACCACACGTAAGCCGGAAACGGTTTCCGTCCCGCTTACCGATGCACAACGTGCTTTTCATGATCAGTTGCTCGCTACGGCAGCCCGAATTTACGCCCATAACAATGGGGGGCAGGCAGTTGCGTTCATGCTTTCCACACTGCGGCGGCAGGCATCCAGTTGTCTTTACGCGCTGGCTCCGTTCATCGACCAGTGGCTGGCTGGCAAACTGAACGAGCTGGATATGGCAGAAATTAATGACGATGAAACTGACGAGATAGAAGTTTTGCCGCCGGGCAGTATGCAGGCAGAAATCGAGCAATTGCGCCTGGCCGCAAGAATGCTCGATCCTGCCGACCCCAAGCTGGATGCCTTCCTAACCATCGTCCGCGACAAACAAACCCTGCCAAACAACAAGCTACTGGTGTTCACCAGCTTCCGCCATACACTTGCCTATCTTGAGAGGAAGCTGCTTGCGGCAGGTGTTCGCGTCGGTGTAATTCACGGCGGCGTGACGGACGAAAATCGCCGCGACATTCGCCAGCGCTTTGCACAAGCCAAGGAACAGCCCGACACGCTGGATGTGCTGCTATCCACTGAAGTCGGTAGCGAGGGCTTGGACTTCCAGTTCTGCGATGGCATGGTCAATTACGATCTTCCGTGGAATCCGATGCGCATCGAACAGCGCATCGGACGTATAGACCGTTACGGACAGAAAAGCGAAGTGGTGGTTATCAATAACCTCATCACCCCCGGCACGGTGGATGCCGACATTTATGAACGCTGCCTGCTTCGCATTGGCGTATTTCAGCAAGCACTGGGCGCAAGCGAAGAAATTCTCGGCCAGATCAGTAAAGAACTGCACGCCATTTCCGAGAGTTTTGAGCTGACTCCGCAACAGCGACAGGGTCGGTTGCAACAAATGGCGGACAACGAGCTACGCGAAATTCAAGAGCAGGAAGCGTTGGAAAGCCGCGCCACTGAACTGTTCGGTTTGAGTCTGCCCAACGATGACGACCTGAGCACCCCGACCAGCGGCTGGCTCACGCCGGAAGCATTGCATTCAGCAGTCAGCCTTTACCTTCGTGAGCGCTCCGGTAAAGGGCAGGAAGTTATTCTTGGCAATCACCCCCTCAAGACCCTGCGACTGGATACCGATGCTCGCACCCGCTTGCTGGAGGATTTTCAGAAACAGAAGGCAGGCAATCAGGAGGCGAGAGCTTGGGAACGCTGGCTCAAAGGGAATACGCCCCATCTGGAAATTACCTTCGATCAGGATTGCGCCAGCGAAAACCCCAAGGCAGTCCTACTGCATCCAGCACATCCGCTGCTGCGTCAGGCTGCCACCCACCTGCATCCTCGTCAGCCGGTATATGTCCAGTGCCAAGTGCAAACGACGGAACTGGCGGCGGGAAGGTATCCCTTTGCCCTTTACCAGTGGCACAAACAAGGCGTGCGCGCAGATTGCGAATTAATGGTGGTGGCAGAATCGCCGGAGATCGAAGCAAGGTTGTTTTCCTTGTTGCGCGATGCGCTTCCAACAGAGCAAAGCGAGTTGCCTGCACCGTCCGTATTCGACGCGCTCGAATCCCGTCACCATCAACGCTGGCGCGATGCGCTGGCTGATCACAAGGAAACCAACCAGCAGTTGGTGGATTACCGCCTGAACAGCCTGACCGCCAGCACCCAAGCGCGACTGCGGCAAGTAAACGAACAGTTGAGTAAGGCGACGGACGGAAAAATCCGCACCATGAAACAAGCGGAGCACGACCGTATCGAGTCTGACTGTGCTCGCCGCAAAGAAAAACTGGATGCAGACAAGGAAGCGGCAGATATTCGTGCCGAGGCGGTGGCGTT
>CAIQPV010000543.1 GCA_903873725.1 uncultured Nitrosomonadales bacterium | reverse complement strand
ATTTAGGAGGGCATCATGAGCCTTACTGTTGAAGAAACAAGAACACGCAACAAGGAATTGATCGAGGAAGTTCTCAGCGTCTATCCCGAGAAAACCGCCAAGAAGCGTGCCAAGCATTTGAGCGTACACGAAGAAGGCAAGAGTGATTGCGGCGTGAAATCCAACATCAAATCCTTGCCAGGGGTGATGACCGTGCGCGGTTGCGCCTACGCCGGTTCCAAGGGCGTGGTGTGGGGCCCAATCAAGGACATGATCCACATCTCCCACGGCCCGGTCGGCTGTGGTCAATATTCCTGGTCCACTCGCCGTAACTACTACATCGGCACCACCGGCATTGACGCTTTCGGTACGATGCAGTTCACATCCGACTTTCAGGAAAAGGACATCGTGTTCGGCGGCGACAAGAAACTGGAAAAGCTGATCGATGAAGTTGAGGGACTATTCCCGTTGAACAAGGGCATATCGATCCAGTCGGAATGTCCGATCGGGCTGATCGGCGACGACATCGAAGCGGTTTCCAAAAAGAAATCCAAGGAAATGAACGGCAAGACCATCGTGCCGGTGCGCTGCGAAGGTTTCCGTGGCGTGTCGCAATCGCTGGGCCACCACATCGCCAACGACATGATCCGCGACTGGGTATTCGACAAGACTGACCCGAACAAGAATTCATTCGTGGGTACGCCTTACGATGTTGCAATCATCGGCGACTACAACATCGGCGGCGATGCCTGGTCTTCCCGTATCCTGCTGGAAGAAATGGGTCTGCGCGTGATTGCCCAATGGTCCGGTGACGGCACTATCGCGGAAATTGAAAACACGCCCAAGGCCAAGCTGAACGTGCTGCACTGTTACCGTTCGATGAACTACATTTCCCGCCACATGGAAGAAAAATACGGCACCCCCTGGGTTGAATACAACTTCTTCGGCCCGTCCAAGATCGAAGCCAGCTTGCGCGAAATCGCCAGCCACTTCGACGACACGATCAAGGAAGGTGCCGAGCGTGTGATTGCAAAATACCGTCCGCTAGTGGATGCGGTTATCGCCCAGTTCAAACCACGCCTCGATCAGAAGAGAGTCATGCTGTATGTCGGCGGCCTGCGTCCCCGCCACGTCATCGGCGCCTATGAAGATCTCGGTATGGAAGTGATCGGCACCGGCTACGAATTCGGCCACAACGACGATTACCAGCGCACCACCGACTATATCAAGGATGCCACGCTGGTATATGACGACGTGACCGGTTACGAATTCGAGAAGTTCGTGGACAAGATCAAGCCTGATCTGGTTGGCTCCGGCATCAAGGAAAAGTACGTATTCCAGAAAATGGGCGTGCCGTTCCGCCAGATGCACAGTTGGGACTACTCCGGCCCCTATCATGGCTACGACGGCTTCGCCATCTTTGCCCGCGATATGGACATGGCGATCAATAGCCCGGTGTGGGGTCTGACCAAGGCTCCCTGGAAGAAATAAATTATGTAGGTTGGGTTAGCGGGTCATCGCGTAACCCAACAATTCGTGCAAGCAAATGTTGGGTTACGGCGCAAATGCGCGCCTAACCCAACCTACGAAAAGGAGAATGTCATGAGCCAAACAGCAGAAAAGATTATTGACCACGAACTGCTATTCCGGCAACCGGAATACACCGCGATGTTCGAGAACAAGCAAAAGAATTTTGAGTACAAGCACCCGGATGAAAAGATCATTGAAATCCGCGAGTGGACCAAGACCAGGGAGTATCAGGACAAGAACTTCGAGCGTACTGCCCTGACCGTCAATCCGGCCAAGGCCTGCCAGCCTCTGGGCGCGGTGTTTGCCGCCGTCGGTTTTGCCAACACCCTGCCCTTTGTGCATGGTTCGCAAGGCTGTGTCGCCTACTACCGTTCGCACTTTTCCCGCCATTTCAAGGAACCGACCTCCTGTGTCTCTTCCTCGATGACGGAAGACGCGGCGGTGTTCGGCGGCCTCAACAACATGGTCGACGGCTTAGCCAACGCCTACAATATGTATAAGCCGGACATGATCGCCGTCTCCACCACCTGCATGGCCGAGGTGATCGGTGACGATCTGGACAGCTTCATCAAAACCGCCAAGAGCAAGGGCAGCATCCCTGAAGACTACGATGTGCCGTTTGCCCATACACCCGCCTTCGTTGGCAGCCATGTCACCGGCTACGACAACGCGCTGAAGGGTATCGTGGAGCATTTTTGGAGCAAGGCAGGCGAGCGTACACCGGTTGCAAACAAGATCAATTTCATCGGCGGCTTCGATGGCTACACCACGGGCAACCTGCGCGAGATCAAGCGTCTGCTTGGCTTGATGGGTGCGGACTACACTATCCTTGGCGATACCTCTGACATCTGGGATACGCCGACCGACGGCGAATATCGCATGTACGACGGCGGCACTACCAAAGAAGAAGTCAAGGCTGCATACAATGCTTCCGCCACGATCTCTTTCCAGGAGTTTTGTACCGAGAAAACGCTCAAGTACATCGCCAGCAAAGGACAGGAAACCGTCGCTCTTAACCAGCCGATGGGCGTGACCGGCACCGACCAGTTCCTGATGGAAGTGTCGCGCCTGACCGGCAAGCCGATTCCCGATGCGCTGACGAAAGAGCGTGGCCGTCTGGTGGATGCCATCGCCGATTCTCAAGCCATGATACACGGCAAGAAGTTCGCGTTGTACGGTGATCCCGACTTGATGCTGGGCCTGACCCAGTTTCTGCTGGAATTGGGTGCTGAGCCAACGACAGTTCTCTCCACCAACGGCGATGAAAAGTGGGCCACCAAGGTTCAGGCCTTGTTCGATGCCAGCCCCTTCGGCAAAAACTGCAAGGTCTATCCGAAGAAAGACATGTGGCACTTGCGCTCGCTACTGTTTACGGAGCCGGTGGAATACCTGATCGGCAACACGCACGGCAAGTATCTGGAACGCGATTGCAACGTGCCGTTGATTCGTCTCGGCTTCCCGATCTTCGATCGTCACCACTATCATCGCTTCCCGATTTGGGGTTACGAAGGCGGGTTGCGCGTACTGGTAATGATTCTGGATGAAATGTTCGAGCGTCTCGACCAGAGTACCATTATCACGGCCAAGACCGACATCAGCTACGACATCGTTCGTTAAAAAACACCCCTCTCCCGCGCTACGCGCATCCTTCTCCCGCAAGCGGGAGAAGGGCTGGGGGTGAGGGGCTATGCAAGGATCGCTACTTAACAATTATTAAGGAATATCATGGCCAACATAACCTTCAGTTCACCCAAGCTGAAAAAAGATATTACGGTGTATGCAACCGCCGGCGACACGAGCACCTTGCTCAGCATTGCCAAGGAACACAAATTACCGGTAAATTTTGAATGCGAAAACGGTGAATGCGGATCCTGTGCAATTCAGGTCAGTGTGCTTGGAAACAAGCAACCGCTCGGCATCCACTTGACCGAAAAAGAAAAGACTGTACTCAAGCTTAATGGCAAGATAACCCATGCACAGATAGAGGCCGCCGAAAATTCAGACATCCCTCCTCCTTGGCGTCTGGCCTGCCAGTTCATCGTGCGTAATGAAGATATTCTGGTAACGTTTTAACTTGACCACCATCACCTTCTACGAAAAACCCGGTTGCGGCAACAACACCAAACAAAAGGCGTTGCTTGCCGCTGCCGGTCACGAAGTTGTCGCCCGAAATTTATTGACCGAACCCTGGACTGAAGCACGTCTGCGCGCCTTTTTCGGCAAACGCCCGGTTGCGGATTGGTTCAACCGCGCCGCGCCGCGCGTAAAGTCCGGGGAGATCATTCCGGAACAACTTGATGCGGATACCGCATTACATCTCATGCTGCAAGATCCTTTATTGATACGTCGCCCGCTGATTGAAGCAGAGGGGCGTAATGAGGTCGGCTTCGATCAAGAACTTATCCGCGACTGGTTAGGATTGACATTTGGCGGCAGCGATCTGGAAACTTGCCCGCGGTCCGCTTCACATACGCCATGTCCGGTACCCGGCATCTGAGAGAGTTCACCAATCTGTTTTTTGAATAAATTGTGGGATCATAATCGCTTCAACATTTATCCCTTCAAAGCATTTATATTGACATTGCTTTCCAAGAGATTAAAATTAAGTCAGGTTCCACAAAGCTTGATGCGATGAACACTCTGTCCATAAGCACAAACAGTCCTTATCTTTCGGCTGCACTTGCTCAGTTACAAGTGCAGGTCGATCAGGCGCAGTTGCAAAGCGATCAGACGCAGTTAAGGCAGGATCAAGCGAAATTCAATCAAGACTCTTCACTATCCACCACACAGCAACAGCAGGCCCAGAGAATACAACAAAACCAGGGGATTCAAGCCCAACAAGCATGGCTGGGGCAATTGACCAAGAATGCCCAGGCTGCACCACAAATCTCTCAACAGGCACAGCCGGTACAATCGTCTACGGCGCAATCACCCCAGGCAACGGTGAATACAAGTGGTCAAACTGTTGGCAAGATCATCAATGTGGTGGCCTGAGAAATTTAAACTCACATCAATAATAGTCAGAATTGTGAATACCGAATGAGGTGGAATCATGATTAATTCAATTGGCAATTACGCATCTGCCGGACTCGCAAATTCCCAAAACAAGCTGTTGGCGGACATACAAGCACTAAGCACCGGGAACAGCATCAATTCGGCGGCAGATAATCCGGCAGGACAAGCCCAATCAACATCCTATAGTGTTCAATTATCGGGTGTGGCCCAATCGCTGAACAATATACAAAACGGCATCTCCACGCTGGACACTGCCAGCGGTGCGGTTGATCAAATCAACCAGGGGCTGCAAGATATCAGGACACTCACGGTGCAGGCCGGAAATGGAACTTTGAACGCCAGCGATCTTCAGTCGATCCAGTCCCAAATCGTGCAACTCACCCAAGGTATTGACCAAATTGCCGGCACTACACAATTTAATGGACAGAATTTACTTGACGGCAGTGCCGGCAACCTGTCTGTTCAAACCGGAATCAATGCAGGTGAAACACAGACTGTTCAACTTGGCAACCTTTCAAGCTCGGCCCTGGGAATTTCAGGTTTGGACGTTACAACGGCAGCCGGTCAAACAGCAGCTCTTTCATCATTGGACAACGCTATCCAGCAAACAAATATCCAAAGTGCAAATATAGGTGCTGCCCAGTCAGGTTTAAGTTCCTCTCTGGCAAACCAGAACACCAGTTACATCAACCTTGCCGCTGCGAATAGCCAAATCAGTAATACTGATTATACGCAGGTGTCTTCGAATCTGGCACAAGCGAATGTTCAGCAGCAAGCATCATTACAGGCCTTGGCCTTGTATAACTCCATGCAAAATAATGTATTGTCGCTGCTGCCAAAGTAGGCCGCCGAGCTCCATACTTTTTATAGATTTACATATCGTTTTACACTGAGCCCATTTGGCTGACAATGCGTTGTGCCTCATTGGTGCTTTCGTCTTCTTTGTGGTTAAAATGCCGTTTCCATATTCAATTACGAGTTGAACCGGTTGGTTATGAAACGGATAATTCCAAGTAATTGGCTATCGGCGGAAGGAGATCAATTTGAGCATTCCGGTTCACATCACCCTATTCCACGTCTTTTCCAAGGTTTTTATTGCCGTAAGGAAGGTGTAAAGTACATAGGTAAAGCGCCCTGCCTCTAGCAGGTGATTAACTGCGAAGTTCAATTTGCGAGTTTAAGACAACCTTGACCCCAAAGGGCTGTGAATCGGATTTAAACAACAAAATTGCGCCATGCATAAAGGCCTGAATCATCATCTTGCCCGACAACTCCGCAAGCTGGGCTTGGATGCTGAACATCCTCCCGATGCTGCAGGATGGCTCAGCTTGCTGTCTATCGTTGACCAGACCTACAGCGACGCCGATCAGGGCAGATATACCCTGGAGCGCCTTCTTGCAGTTTCGTCTGAAGAAATGCAATCCCTGTATCAACGCCAGAAATCTTCTCTGGAGGCTCGCTTGGCTGCGCTATTCGAAAGTTCGAGCGATGCCCTGATGATTCTGGCACCGCCGTCATGGGAGTTTACCGAAGCGAACCGGGCAACACTGCAATTGTTCGGCGTATCCGGCATCGCCGAATTTACTGCTCTCGGGCCTTGGGACGTTTCGCCTGAACGACAGCCGGATGGCCTTCTCTCAGCCGAGAAAGCCCACGAAATGATTGCGGTAGCCATGCATCAGGGCTCGCACTTTTTTGAATGGGAATACCGGCGAATGGACGGCAGGCAATTTCGTGCCGAAGTGCTGCTGACCCGCGTGGAGGTCGAGAAAGAATTGTTTCTACAGGCCAACGTGCGCGACATTACCGAGCGCAAACTCCACGAAAGTCAAATTATCGAGAACGAACAGCGCCTGCTGGACATTCTGAAAGTTAGCCCTATCGCCGTCCGAATCGCAGTCAAGCAGGGGCGCGAGGTGGTTTTTTACAATCCCCGCTATGCCGACCTTATCAAGAACATCCATGCCAAGGGTGACGATCCGAAAAAGTATTACGTTCGGCTTGAAGATTACGAGGAAGTGCTGGCAGAACTGGCGCGCGGAAATGCCGTGATAAACCGCCAGATTGAGTTGCAAATCCCCGACGGCTCGACAGTATGGACACTAGCCTCGTACATGCCGATGCAATATAAGGGTGAAGATGCAGTACTGGGCTGGTTCTACGACATCACCGATCGTAAACAGGCCGAAACCGAGCTCCGAATCGCCGCCACTTCCTTTGAATCCCAGGAAGGACTGCTGATTACCGATGCTAACAATACCATCCTGCGAGTGAACCGCGCTTTTTCCAAGATAACCGGCTACACTGCGGAAGATGTCATTGGAAAAAATCCGCGCCTGCTCAGCTCGGGCCATCATAATGCTGAGTTCTACTCGGCAATGTGGGAAAGCGTGAACCGAACCGGCACCTGGGTCGGTGAAATCTGGAACCGGCGCAAAAATGGCGAAATCTATCCTGAACATCTTTCAATCACCGCAGTCAAAGATCAGGAAGGCATTGTTACAAATTATGTTGCCTCCCTTTCCGACATTACCGCACGCAAGACCGCCGAGGAAGAAATCAGGCATCTGGCGCTATACGACCAGCTCACCGACCTGCCGAACAGGCGTCTATTGCTAGATCGTCTTCAACGGGCCTTGTCTTTCAGCGTTCGCAACCATCGGCAATGCGCACTGCTATTCATTGACCTGGACAACTTCAAGTCCATTAACGATACCCTTGGCCATGACATGGGAGACATGTTGCTGCAGCAGGTTTCCAAACGTCTGGTTTCATGTGTACGCAAAGGTGATTCAGTGGCTCGCCTCGGTGGTGACGAGTTCGTTGTGATGCTTGAAGAATTGAGCCCGGACTCACTGGAAGCCGCTGCCCAGGCGGAAGCGGTTGGGGATAAAATTTTTATTGCCCTGAATCAGCCTTACCAACTTGCCACCCATCAAGTTCGCAACACCCCCAGCATTGGCGCGATCCTGTTCGGCGACAAGCAACAGGGGGTAGATGAACTGATGAAACAAGCAGACATCGCCATGTATCAGGCCAAAAAAGCCGGTCGCAATGCCATGCGTTTTTTCGACCCGCAGATGCAGGAGAGCATCAACGCCCGCGCGGCTCTTGAGAGAGAACTGCACATAGCACTTGAGACCCGGCAGTTCCAGTTGTATTACCAGATTCAGGTGGACGAATCACGCCACCCAATTGGCACGGAGGCGCTGATCCGCTGGATACATCCGGAGCGTGGTTTGGTGCCCCCCGTTAACTTCATCCCGCTGATGGAAGAAACAGGCCTTATACTGCCCGTCGGACAATGGGTTTTGGAAACAGCCTGTACCCAGCTCAAGGCGTGGCAACAGAGTGCGCTAACCAGAAACATCATTCTGGCGGTAAACGTAAGTGCAAAGCAATTTCGGCAAGTTGATTTTGTTGCACAGGTGCAGACTATCGTACAACGCCATGCCATCAATCCAAAGTTGCTCAAACTTGAACTGACAGAAAGCCTATTGCTCGAAAACATCGAAGATACGATTTCAATCATGAAAGCACTGAAAGAAATCGGAGTATTGTTCTCTCTGGACGATTTCGGAACCGGCTATTCATCCTTGCAATATCTTAAACTGCTGCCACTTGACCAGCTCAAAATTGATCAGTCGTTCGTCCGGGATCTTGCCTCCGATAACAGCGACAAGGCGATTGTGAGTACCATCATCGCCATGGCCCACAGCCTGAATCTGGATGTCATTGCCGAGGGAGTTGAGACGAATGAGCAACGGCAATTCCTTCTGAGCAACGGTTGCACCCATTACCAGGGTTATCTGTTTAGCAAGCCGGTGCCAATTGCACAGTTTGAAGCTATGTTAGCCTTATAACGTAACGCCTGGAACAATTCAGGCAGAAAAGCAATATCCTCAATTGTAGTTGGAACGTAGCCAATCACAATCAGTTTCCAGCAGTTATGGCAAAAATGAAATCATGATGAGTCCCTCCGAAAACAACGAAGATGATAACGCGCGTGCACTGTTGAGACGAATGTTTAATGCCGCGATTGCTGCGGCTCAACCCTCCCAATGTGTCCCGCATCACTTGCCAGAACCACCTAAAGGACGTTTGATTGTCATCGGAGCGGGTAAAGCCTCTGCGGCAATGGCACGGGCAGTCGAGGATCACTGGCCGGGATCACTCTCCGGATTGGTAATGACCCGATACGGGTATCGAGTGCCGTGTAAACGAATCGAAATTGTCGAAGCGGCGCACCCGGTACCGGACCAGGCTGGCCAAGATGCAGCTAAGCGCATACTTAAACTTGTAAGTAATCTTAGTCCAAACGATACCGTGCTGTGTCTTATTTCCGGTGGCGGGTCTGCATTATTAGCATCACCTCTTGATGGTATAACCCTTGAAGACAAGCAGGAGGTTAATCGCAACCTCCTGAAGTCTGGCGCAACCATTAGCGAGATGAATACTGTGCGACGTCACCTGTCGGCTATCAAAGGCGGACGACTCGCCGTAGCTTGTCATCCCGCCAAGGTCATTACTCTGTTGATTTCCGACGTGCCGGGAGATAATCCTTGTGATATAGCTTCCGGACCAACCGTGGGCGACCCGTCCACTTGCGAAGATGCATTAGCTATTGTTTACCGATACGGAATTGAATTGCCGGATCACATTAGGGAAATACTGGAAAGCGGACGGGGTGAGTCGGTCAAGACAAATGATGTACGTCTCGCGGGTATAGAAACCCGCATGATCGCCACACCGCAAATGGCACTCGAAGCTGCAGCTAATGTAGCACGCGCTGCCGGATTCACACCCCATATTCTGGGCGACAGCATTGAAGGTGAAGCCCGTGATGTGGGCAAGGTGATGGCTGGAATCGCCCGCCAGGTAGTACTCCATGGACAGCCTTTCAAACCCCCTTGCGTATTGCTATCCGGCGGAGAAACGACCGTAACCGTGCGCGGGAATGGGAGAGGCGGTCGCAATGTCGAATTCCTCCTCTCGCTTGGTGTTGCCCTGGATGGCATGGCTGGAATTCACGCGCTCGCCGGTGACACAGATGGCGTAGATGGGCTGGAAGAGATCGCAGGAGCCTATCTGGCACCGGATACCTTACAACGCGCCTGGGAGCTTGGAATGCACCCCAAGGATAGTCTGGACAACAACGATGGACACCGATTCTTTCAAGCTCTCGGTGACTCCGTCATAACCGGACCGACATTAACCAACGTCAATGATTTCAGAGCAATACTAATTTCCATGCGGCAGTGAGTACTGAGTGAGATAGTGTGAGATGTCCCAGTTCTTTCAATAGAATAATATGCCTCTTAACGAATTTCAGGATGAGCACCACCTGTGCCGTTATCGGTGACGAACTTCACTCATCATTAAAACCACTGAACGCTCCGAAACACACCAGACACATCCTTGAATGCATCGGCTCGGGCAGTTTCTATGCCAGCTCACCTGCTTCCAATTCAACAGCATTCGCTCCGCCAGCCCAATCCTGTGAATAAATCCCTTACTGCACATAGCGATGAAATGTGGAATACGGCCAATCTACTACACTCGTGGTATATCCAAACAGACAATACCAAAAGTTCCTCGCAACGTTGCAATTTCAGACATCTCCCGGTTTCTGGTCGTCAGGCAGTTTGGCAGGTGATGAGTGCTCAGCCAAACGTAACAACCCGCTAACTTGCTGATGTATCTCGATAACCACTTTTTGTTCTAATTTGCTCACCCAGCGTCTGGGAATTGCGCCGGCTCCATACAGCGCCCCCCCCAACATGCCCGCAATTGCACCGGTAGTGTCAGCATCTTCGCCGCGATTCACTGTTTCCACAACGAGAGACTCGAACGAATCGGTGATGAAGAAGTGGTGCAGCACGGTCTGCATCGTGTCCACGATATAACCCGAAGCCCTCCCCGGATAGGGTTCAAACTTGAATTTCGGATATTCGTGCAGCAGGATTTTGACGACCTCGCGACACTCTATAACGCCACCGCCTTTCAGCATGGCCCGCGTCATTTCACCCAACGCCAGAGTCGCCGCATCAGAAAACGGATGATTGTGGGTGAAACGGGATTCATCCAGCGTTTGTTGCCGAAACGCCTCATCGTCGTAAAGGGTCGCCAGCACCACCGGCAGATTGCGCATGGCAGCCCCGTTACCGGCATCGCCTTCGCTTACCGGCCCGCTCAGGCTGCCATTTAGAATGTAGCGCTGGATGCCGCGACGGCAGGTATTGCCGATGTCTACAGGCCGTGTTTTCAGCCACGCGACGAAAGAATCGGCGACGGCGTTTGCATTCCATCCGTTGGAGGCAAGCAATGCACGGCCTAACGCAAGCGCCATCTCGGTATCGTCTGTCACCCGTCCCGCTTTAAGCTTTAGCCAGCCTCCGCCGATGATTTCCCGGTGTGTGCCGTATTGATACTTTATTTCGCGCGGCAGCATGAACTCAACTGTCGCCCCAAGCGCATCACCGACAGCAAGGCCGAGGTAAGCGCCGAGGGCGCGGTCAT
>CAIQPV010000542.1 GCA_903873725.1 uncultured Nitrosomonadales bacterium | reverse complement strand
TCCCCCGTTGTTGGCGCTGGCGTAATCGGTGTGAAGACGAAACCATTTGCGCATACCCCGGTGCCTATGCTCGGTAGTGAGGTCAATGCGTTGCCGTTCAAGTCAGTTACGCCACCATTGGTCCACAGTTCATACAAGTCTTGCGAAGACACGCCGCCACCCCCATAAAAGAAAAGCGAATTGGCGGGGAAATAGGTCGGTGTCGTGACGCTGCTGCCATAAAGTGGCTGTCCATCCATCCTGGTTTCGAACACACCAACAGTATAGGTTCCGTGTTTGTCGGTAAGGGTTATAGTGCCGTCGTTATTGTTGAGCGCTGTTCCGCCATGGCTATCAAGAACCCAGCCTGACGCCGTAAGCACGTAGTTGCTGTATTTTCCAGTCGTATCAGCCGCCCAAGTACCACTTGTATAACTATACGCATAGGTTGTGTCTTTAGCCGTATAGGAGCCGGCCGTAGGACCCGCTGTTAAATTGGTTACATCGCCAACAGGAACACCGCTACCAGCACCGGCCAGAGCGGCTTGCGATCCTTGATAGCTTTGCAGGCCCGCAGCACTCATTCCTGTTGCGATCAGGTCGTTGACTGCGGCCACTGAGCTCGCAGTTGCTGCGGCAGTAGAGAGTACCGAACTTGCTGCGGCCACTTGGGTAGCCCCCGGATTGTTGGTCAGATAAGTAATCAGCGCACTTTCAGCATTATTAATCGCAGCAAAAAGTTGTGCGAGCGTCGGGGGGGCTGACTGCGTTGAAGTGGCTGTCGCCGCCGCTTGTGCGTAGGTGGCCGCTGCCGCCGCCAAGTCGGTTACCTTTGGCTGAGGCAGAATGATTGCTTGTGCAGCGGTCAACACCGATGGTGCCGCTATTGACGTGGCTGCGTTAGCCATCGCTGCATTCATCGCGTTGATTGCACCGCCAACTCCAGTGGCTCCATCCGTGCCGGTGATGACGCCAGCAGGCATCGGTACGGAATGATTTGCATCGTCACGCAATGCCTGTGTCACACCCAGGGCGTTAACGCCCGGCGCGGCCATATTCGCCAACGCGGCAAGTTTCAGCGCATAGACATCTGCTGGGGCCGTTGCGGTTGAAATGGTTACCCCACTGGCAATGAGTGTGGGCGGCAACAGCACATCGGACACCGCATAATTATCGGCAACAACTTTGTTTGCGCCTATGGCCGAGGCGATGCTGATGGTTGCGGGCAATGCGCCTGTATTATCTACAAGCGTACCTACTGCGATTTCCGTCAGGGCCGTAACGCCAACCCCGGCGGTTACGGCAGCCGAGATGTCGGGAACCAAAGCGCGAATGGCGGGAGTGTTCGTGGTAGACAGGACAGAACTGACTATTTTTCCAGCTTTTTCGTCGTAGAAAGAGATGGTTTTATTGGAGTCAGGAAGCACTTCGACGAGCAGCGGTGCGGTAAGCCCGTCAATTGTGACCTTTGCTTTGCCATCTGCACCAACTGTGTTCGTTGAAGTTTGCTTATTTGCACCTGTCACCCTGATCGTCGTACCCTGACTGAATTGCCCCAAGCTGGCGGCAATTGACAGCCCGGTGCTGAGCGCGCTACTGCCCCCACCGCCGCCGCAACCCGCCAATATGAGCGTAGTTATGGCTATTGCACCAATTCCAAGTTCCGCAATTTTGCGTATATTACTTTTGATTTTCATTTTGCGATGCTCCCAAAAGTTGAATAAACATTAACTTCACAGGATGGACGTTACTTCAGTTGTGCGACAAAATAAATACGTACTGATACATACGTAGAAATACGTATTGCGCCGGCAAATCAGCCATTCAAGACAATCCAGAGTAGTATCCACCGGAATGGAAATACATTTCGGCCTGTCTTTCCGTGGTGTATGCTTCAAGCAATCGATATCATGGGAAGCTGATTTTTTCGTGGTCATTTGTTCATGCTTTACTGCGGTCCGGTATCAAGAATAGAATTGAACTTTGACATTCTTTGCGGCTGGATATTTCGGTTACCAATCGATATGTGGTGATATAGGTGATTTTGAAAATCCAGGAGAAATGTGACGTCCCCGGAAAATAAATTGATGCGTACCAATTCACACCCCGGCGATCAGGACTCATTGCGTACCGCCGCCGAGGCGCGACTCGCCGAAACACGGCCCGCAACAACTTTCGTCCGCTCTGCGGAAGAGCTTCTGCATGAACTCCGGGTTAATCAGATTGAGCTGGAAATGCAGAATGAAGCGCTGCGGGAATCCCAGATCACTCTGGAAGAATCCCGCGACCGCTACATTGACTTTTATGACTTCTCTCCCGTCGGTTATCTCACCCTCAGTCGCGAAGCACTGATAACCGAAATCAATCTCACAGGAGCCACACTGCTTGGGGAGGATCGCCGGAAATTGCTGCGGCATCGCTTCGATCGCTTTGTTGCGCCACTTGATAGCGACCGATGGCATCAGTATTTCATGGCGGTTCTGCAACACACCAGCAAACAAACTTGCGAACTTGAAATACGGCGGGGTGATGGCTCGCGCTTGCACCTCCGGCTTGATTCTCTGCGTCTGGTAAAAGTCGGTAACTCACCCGTGGTGCGTATCGTTCTAACCGACATCACCGAGCGCAAATCGGCTGAAACCGCTTTGCTCGAAAGCGAAAAGCGACAACATTTTCTTGAACAGCAAAAAATTGTCCAAGCCTCCCTGGATGGATTCTGGATGGTAAATGCAAAGAATGGACAAATCCTCGAAGTCAACGATATATTTTGCAATATGATCGGTTACTCGCGGGAAGAGATTCTGTCCATGAGAATTCAGGATTTGGATGTTATTGACACACCCGGTGAAATTGAAGCGCGCATCAAAAGAATCCGGGAAATCGGTTATGACCGTTTCGAAACGCGCCATCGCCACAAACAGGGACATCTGGTCGATTTCGAGGTAAGTATCAGTCACTCCGAAATAAATGGCGGCATCAATTTTGCATTCTTCCACAACATTACCGAACGCAAGAAGGCCGAAGCCTTCAATCAATCCATTCTGAATTCCGTTGCTGCCGAAATTGCCGTGCTGGACCACGACGGCGTAATTCTGGCAGTAAATCAACCCTGGCGGAAATTTGCACTGGAGAATGGCAACGAATTCGGCAAACCGGTGCCAAGCACAGACGTCGGAACCAATTACCTTGCTGTCTGCCAGTCGGCTGCCAATTTTGCAACGGATGGCGCCCTGGAGTCTTACAATGGCATCCGCGCTGTGCTGGACGGTCGCTTGACCAACTTCCACTTCGAATATCCCTGCCATTCACCACAGCAGCAACGCTGGTTCTCCATGAGCGTCATGCCTTTGGGGGATACACCCCGAAATGGCGTGGTCGTTTCGCATTCGGACATAACGGATCGAAAGAAAATGGAAACAGAAATTCTGGCGCGACGTAATGAAATGGAATACTTGCAAAAAAAGAAACTCGCAGCCCAGACTGCCGCAGCCATTGCACACGAACTGAATCAGCCGCTACTGGCCATCGCCACCTACAGCAAAGCCGCGCTCATGTTACTAAAAGCGGAGAAGCC